>CAZZGM010000023.1:11366-16015 GCA_964653955.1 uncultured Bifidobacteriaceae bacterium
AGCGAACTGAGGGGGTTAGACCGATACGACCCAGGCGTCCTTCACCGCGGCCACGGCGCGGACGTCGGCCAGCAGCGGCAGGATATCCGACGGCGGTGCGTCGACGTTGACCACGCCCACGGCTCCAGAGTCGCCGCGGCCGAGCGCGAAGTTGGCAATGTTGACGCCGTGGCGGGCCAGCAGCGTGCCGATTTCACCAATCACGCCCGGCTGGTCGTGGTTGGCAATGAGCAGGAGCGTGCCGCCCAGCGGCGCATCCACCGGCACGCCGTTCAGCAGCACCAGGCGTGGCGTCCGGTCGACGACGATACCTTCCACCCAGCGTTCGCCCTGATCGGTGGTGAGCTTCACCGACAGCATGCTGCGGAAGTTGCGCGCGCGCGTGCTGGACGACTCGACGATGTCGATGGCCCGCGCGGCTGCCACGGCCCGCGCATTGACGGCCGTGACCGGGTCCGACAGGATGGCGCCCAGCAGGCCCGTCAGCACGCCGCTGACAATGAGCGGATGCTGGCCGGCCAGTTCGCCGTAATACCGAACGCCCAGGCTCTCGATGCGCGCTTCGCCCATTTGCCCGACCAGCGCGCCCAGCTGCTCACCCAGCGACACATAGGGCTGGAGGCGCTGGAACTCGTCGGGAGCGACGCTGGGGAAGTTGACCGCGTTGCGGATGATGCCCGACTTGAGGAAGTCGCGCAGCGCCGATGCGGTTTCCACGCCCACCAGTTCCTGGCCTTCGCGCGTGGACGCCGCGATGTGCGGGCTGGCCACGACCTTCCCGAGGGCCTGGAGCGCGTGATCCTGCGTCGGTTCCTTCTGGAACACGTCCAGGGCGGCGCCGCCGATGTGGCCACTTTCGATGGCGGCCACCAGGGCCGGCTCGTCGATGAGGTCGCCACGCGCGGTGTTGATGATGCGCAGGCCCTTCTTGCAGCGGGCCAGGCGGTCGGCGTTGAAGGTGTGCCGCGTCTGCGGCGTCGACGGCATGTGGAGCGACAGATAGTCGGCACGCGCGCACAGCTCGTCGAGCGAGACCAGTTCGATGCCCAGTTCCGTCGCCAGATGCGCGGCAATGAACGGGTCGTGGGCAATGACGGTCATCTCGAAGGCCTGCGCGCGGCGCGCCACTTCCTGGCCAATGCGTCCGAGACCGGCCAGGCCGAGCACCTTGCCGCGGACTTCTTCGCCCAGAAAACTCTTCTTGTCCCACACGCCCTGCTTCATGGAGGCGTCGGCGGCGGGAAGACGGCGGGCGAGTGCCAGCAGTTGGGCCATGGCCAGTTCGGCCACCGAAATGCTGTTGGCACCCGGCGCGTTCATGACGACAATGCCGCGAGCGCTGGCGGCTTCGACGTTGACGTTGTCGACGCCCGTACCGGCGCGGGCAATCGCCCGCAGACGCGGCGCGGCGTCGATGATGTCGGGCGTGACTTTCGTTGCGCTGCGAACGACCAGCGCATCGGCGTTGGCAAGTGCCGCCTTCAGCTGGTCGGGCGGACGGCCGGACTGGGCATCGACATCCCAGTTTTCGGCGCGGAGAAGATCGAGAGCGGAAGCAGGAAGGTCGTCGGCGACCACGATACGCACGGTGAGTGTCTCCTGGAAAGGGGTGAGCTCGTTATAATGACAGGTTCAGGAGCGTTCGAGAACGTTCCGAGAGCACAGTGGATGCATCATCCGTGGTGCAATTCGTAGATTTCTTCGGGATTGCCGGGCGTTACACGGCTTTCACGTGGTGTTTTCCACAAGGTTTTCCACAATTGGTGTGGATGCGGCCTTCCAGGGCCGGGGCAAACTGACCTAAAGCATTTTCTTATTCAGGAGAACGGCATGAATCGTAAGGTCACGGTGGTCGGCGGAGGCGGAAACGTAGGCGCGACGGTGGCGCGTACGGTCGCGGAGAAGGAACTGGCCGACGTTGTCATTGTCGACATTGCCGACACGAAGGCGGCTGGTATTGCGCTCGACATCTACCAGTCGTGCGCGGTGGCGGGTTCGGCGGCGCGCGTGATGGGCGTGGGGACGAAGGACTTCGCCGAGAGCGCGGGGTCGGACGTGGTGGTGATCACGTCGGGGATGCCACGCAAGCCCGGGATGAGCCGCGACGACCTGCTGAACGTCAACTACAAGATCATGCAGGACGTGACGGCGGAAATCGTCAAGTACTCGCCCAACTGCATCATCGGCCCCGTGGCCAAGCCGCTCGATGCGATGTCGCAGGCCGTGTTCCGCCTGAGCGGCTTTCCGCGTGAACGCGTGCTGGGCATGGCCGGCGTGCTCGACTCGGCGCGCATGCGGACGTTCGTGGCGCACGAACTGAACGTGTCGGTGTCGGACGTCACCTGCTTCGTGCTGGGCGGACACGGCGACACCATGGTGCCGCTGCCGCGCCTGTCGACCGTGGCGGGCATTTCGCTGACCGAACTGGTGAAGATGGGCAAGCTCTCGCAGGAGCGTCTGGATGCCATCTGCACGCGCACGGCCAACGGCGGCGCAGAAATCACCAAGCTGGTGGGCACGAGTGCCTGGTACGCGCCCGGCGCCTCGGCCGCCGACATGGTGGAAGCCATCCTGAAGGATCAGAAGCGCGTGATGCCCTGCTCGGTGTTCCTGCAGGGCGAGTACGGCATCAACGACCTCTTCGTGGGCGTCCCGGTGAAGGTGGGCGCGAAGGGCGTGGAAGAAATCATCGAGGTGCCTCTCACCGACGAGGAGAAGGCCGCTCTGCACAAGTCCGCCGGCTCCGTGAAGGAACTGGTGGATGTGATCAAGGTCTAAGAACGCTGCGGGTTCCGGAGTTCGGGGCTCGCTGACCGGCGACGCCCGAACTCCGGTCCCCGGAACCTGTTCCGTTCTGGTTCAGGTTCCGGTGTCCACTACTTCGTCCTACTTCGTCACTACCGCCTTCAGGAAGTCCCGGTTCATGCGGGCAATGCTGGCGATGGAAATTTCCTTGGGGCAGACCGCCTCGCATTCACCTTCGTTCGAGCAGCTGCCGAACCCCTCGGTGTCCATACGCTCCACCATGCGGACAGCACGGCGGTAACGTTCCGGTTCGCCCTGCGGGAGCACGCCCAGGTGGGTGATCTTGGCCGAGGTGAAGAGGTGGGCCGCGGCGTTCTTGCACGCCGCCACGCAGGCGCCGCAGCCAATGCACTGGGCATTGTCCATGGCCAGATCGGACACATCCTTGGCAACGGGCAGGGTGTTGCCATCCTGCGCGCCGCCGACGTTCATCGAGACATAACCGCCGGCCGCAATGATGCGGTCGAAGGCACTGCGATCGACGACGAGATCCTTCAGGATGGGGAAGGCCCTGGCGCGGAACGGCTCGATGGTGATGGTGTCGCCGTTGCTGAACCGGCGCATGTGTACCTGGCACGTGGTGGCGCCGCGATCGGGGCCATGTGGAATGCCGTCGATTACCAGCCCGCAGCTGCCGCAGATGCCCTCGCGGCAATCCGAGTCGAACGCAATCGGGTCCTGGCCCTTGCGGATGAGATCCTCGTTGACGACGTCGAGCATCTCGAGAAACGACATGTCGGGGTGTACGTTCGACGCCGTGTACGTCTCGAGGCGCCCGGGCGCGTTCGGCCCCGCCTGACGCCACACTCTGAGGGTTACGGTCATGGAAGACATGGTTCGGTTCTCAGACCCCTATTTGTAGCTGCGCTGCGACGGGTGAACCTCGTCGAAGGTCAGCGATTCCTTGTGCATGGTTGGCCGCGCGCCGACCCCCTGGAATTCCCAGGCGGCCACGTAGGAGTAGTCCTCGTCGCGGCGAAGTGCCTCACCGTCCGGGGTCTGGTACTCTTCCCGGAAATGGCCGCCACATGACTCGCGGCGCTCCAGCGCGTCGAGGGCCAGCAGCTCGGCAAACTCCATGTAGTCGGCCACGCGGCCGGCATAGTCGAGCGCCGGATTGAGATTGTTCTTGTCGCCCGGCACCAGGACGTTCTGCCAGAACTCGTCGCGGAGCGCGCGAATCTGCTCGAGGGCGCCCTTCAGGCCCTCTTCGTTGCGGGCCATGCCGACATGGTCCCAGCAGATGGCACCAATCGCGCGGTGGAACTCCCGGATGGTCCGGTTGCCCTTCACGGCCAGCACCTTGTCGATGCGCTCCTGCGAGGTGGCGCGCGCTTCCTTGAAGGCGTCGTGGTCGGCCGACACTGCCGGCAGGCTGCTGCCGCCCAGGTAGTTGGCCACCGTGTAGGGCGCCACGAAGTAGCCGTCGGCCAGCCCCTGCATCAGCGCGCTGGCACCCAAGCGGTTGGCGCCGTGATCCGAGAAGTTGGCTTCGCCCAGGACGAACAGGCCCGGAATGGTGGATTGCAGGTTGTAGTCCACCCACAGCCCGCCCATCGTGTAGTGCACGGCCGGGTAAATGCGCATCGGCACCTGATATGGGTCGTCGTCCGTGATGCGCTTGTACATGTCGAACAGGTTGCCGTAGCGCGCCTTGATGGTGTCGGCGCCCAGACGCCTGATGGCGTCGGCAAAGTCCAGATACACCGACAGGCCGGTTTCGCCGACGCCGCGGCCTTCGTCGCACACGGCCTTGGCGGCGCGCGAGGCGACGTCGCGGGGCACGAGGTTACCGAAGCTCGGGTAGCGAGCGCGACTATTACCTGGAGCGCCGCTACCCGAGC
>CAZZGM010000024.1:0-15932 GCA_964653955.1 uncultured Bifidobacteriaceae bacterium
CGCTCGTAGCTTCGGTGGCAAGCCGTGTCGCCGGGCACTCGCTTCGCTCCCACCTGCGCCAGACACTCGCTGCGATCGCGGCTTCGGTGGGCACGCTGTTCGGCGGGCAGCGGCGGTGGGCAGGCGGCCGCATGGGTGTCTGCTACGATCGCACCAGGCTGCTTCGCCAAACGTCAGTGAGCACCTCCACCCGCGGCACCATGGCCGCTTCCGCCGGCGCACTGCTGATCTTCCTGGCCATCTACGGGCCGTCCGTCGGTCTTGGCTTCATCAGCGACGACTACGTCTGGATCCGTCATGGACAGGTGCACACGCCCGCCGACGTCGGCCGCGTGTTCTCCACGTCCGTCGGCCTGTATCGCCCGCTGGTGTCGCTGTCGTTCGGCCTCAACTACGCCATCTCCGGCCTTTCGCCGCGCCCCTTCGGCTTCACCAATCTCGCCATGGCGCTCGCCTGCGCAGCCGGCATCTGGCGCCTGGGACGCGAACTGCGCCTGTCCTCCGGCATTGCCGCCACGGCCGCCGCCCTGTGGGCCTTCAACTTCCACGGCATCAACATGGGCGTGCTGTGGCTGAGTGGACGCTCGGGACTGATGCTGACGATGTTCGGGGTGCTGGCGGGGATTGGTTTCCTGCGCGGCCGCATGGTGTGGGCAACGCTGGCAACATTGGCCGCGGCCTTCTCCAAGGAAGAAGGTGCCATGCTGCCCGTGTTGTTCACGTTGTGGGCCGTCATCGCCTCGTCGAACGACAGTGCGTCTGACGATATGCCGACGGTGACACAACGCGTTGTTACGGCGTTGCGAAGAACATGGCCCATCTGGGCAGCCGTTGCCGTCGTCCTGGCCTCCCGTCTCGCCGCTGGCGGATTTTTCCCCACCAACGCACCGGACTTCTACACGCCCGTCTTCGGCCCCCTGCGCCTCCTCCGCAACGTGCTCGAGTACGCCGACCGCTCGCTGACCTTTGCGGCGGCGGCCGTGCTCCTCACCTGGCTCTGGACACGACACCGCCCGCAGCCAACGGCGCACGACCGCTACGTCCTGCGAATGGCGGCCGTATGGTTCATCTGTGGTTTTGCACTCAACGTGTTCCTGCCGGTGCGCTCCAGCCTCTATGCCATGTTCCCCGGCGTCGGCAGTGCCCTGGCCGCGGCTACGTGCATTGGCATGTTCACGCGCACGCTCGACAGCCGCAGCCGGCAACGTCTGGCGTGGGCCGGCGTGGTGCTGCTGGCCATGCTGTCGCCCGTGTACCTGACCCGCAACGTCCGCTGGACCGAACTCGCACGCCTGTCGGCTTCGGTCGTGGCGCAAATCAGGCGAGCCGAACCCTACCTGCCCAACGGCTCGACACTGGTAATCGCGGACGACATCACCACCCGCGCCAACCTGCGGAACGCGTGGGCCGGTCCGGTGTACGAGGTTGCGGCCATGGAGTTCGGCAACCGGCTGACGCTCATCGTGCCGGAGGCCGACGCTGAACCCTGCTGTCCCGATGCCGTGCACGTTACGCTCCGCGACGGCGTGTTGCACGGTCTTCCCAGCCTTCGCTGAACTACCGTCAGAAGCGCACCCGCAGGGCAAACTGCCAACTGCGCGGATCGCCCACGGCCGTCACCTGGTTGAAGGCCGGTGACGGATTCGCCGGATAGGCCCCCGCGCCAAAGTTCGTATTCCGCGCGATTTCGTTGACCGCATTGGTCAGATTGAACACCTCGGCCAACGCCTCCAGCCGCGCGCCGCCCCCCAGCGAAAACGAGCGGCTGATCCGCAGGCTGGCATGCACGTAGGCATCGCCGACACCGGCGTTACGCGGGATGAACGTGCCATCGACTACGGGGCGGCCCGTGGTCCCCTGCACGGTGACGACGCCGGACGTGATGTTGAACGGTGCTGCCGAATAGGCCTGCACCAGGGTGCTCACCTGGAAGCCGTGCGTCAGGTGCTGCCACATCGTCAGCGCCGGCGCGGTGGATGACTGCACGCCGCCGGAGAATACGAACAGGTGCCGCCGATCGTTGTCGGCCCGGCTCCAGTCCTTTGAAAGGTCGAAGGGGTCGATGGGCCCGCTGAAGAAAAACTCGCCGACGTCGTTCATGGCCTTCGACAGCGTGTAGCTGACACGATAGTACCCCCAGCGCGCGGGACGCTGGACGAACGACACCAGCAGGCCGTGATAGGTGGACGTGCCGGCAGACGAGTACTGGCTGTTGTTGCCGTACTCGGCAACGGGGCGGCAGCCGTTGTTACCTCCGGACGGCACGCACGAGGGTACGTTCTGGTTGATGGCCATCAGCAGACCCACGCCGCGTGAATAGGAATAGCCCACGCTGATCGTTCCGTGGTTCCCCACCTGCTGCTCCACTTCGACTCCGGCCTGTCGCGCGTACGCGTTCTGCAGATTACGTTGCATGGTGGTCAGGTTTGGCAGCGTCACAGACGGTACCGGTGCCGCCAGGATGTCCGGAAAGACCGGCGCGCCGGCCTGGCCCGGCGACAGACTGATGCCGGTCTGACGGAGATTGGCCAGTTCCGTGGTATTGCCGGCCGACATCACGGCATTGGCCAGCGCCCGCAGCGGCACACGATCGAAGTAGAGCCCCGCGCCTCCACGCACCACGAATCGCCTGGAGGCCAGCGGTGTCCACGCAAACCCGGCGCGCGGCGACACGTTGTTGCGGTCCGTCCGAATGGTGTCGAGCCACTGAAGGTCGTAGCGCAGTCCGAGGTTCAACGTCAGGTTCGGTGTGGCACTCCACTCGTCCTGCACGAATACCCCGAGGTCCGGGTTGCCGAGGGTCACGTCCGTAGCACCAAAGTTCTGCGTGAACCCGGCATTGTTGTACACACCATCGAGAAAGTTCGCGAGTGACGAGAAGCTGTAGGCACCGCGTACCGCCCTCGGAAAGACGATGAGCGTGTCGTTGTGCACCAGATCGACACCGGCGCGCAGCGCATGGGCGCCGCGCTGCTGCGCGAGATTGCTCGTGACCTGGAACATGCGCGTGCGGCGCCCCTGAGGACTCGACGGAAACGTCCCGAACGATGCGACACCGGCAATGTTGACCGATGGCCCCACCACATCACTGGGCAGCGCCCGCAGGTCGCTGTGCGCGAATTGCGCGCGCGTCTCGTTGACGGTGCGGCTCCCCAGCGTCAGCGTATTGCTGAACGCAATGGCGTGGTCGCGATTGTCGAGTCCGGCCGACGCCGACGGCGCACTCAGGCCGCCGGCGCCTCTCGAGTTGCGGGAATCGACGTCATAGACGCTGTACCGCACGGTGAGGTGATCACGTCCGCTCACGACATGATCGACACGGCCGAGCAGGTTGAACGTGTGCACTGGCGCCTCGTACAAACCGGTACGCACGGGTTCGCCTCCGTACCCCACCTCGGCCAGGCGCGCGTTGATGGCCGTCACGTTGGCCGCGCCGATCGTCGTCAGGCCCGTCTGATTCAGCCGGCGGCGCTCGACATTGGTGAAATAGAACGTCCGCCCACGCACCACCGGCCCGCCGACACTGGCGCCAAACTGCTGCTGCGTCATCGGCAGCGTGGTTCCCGACAGCGCGTTCCGGCCGTTGAACCGATCGTCCCGGAAAAATCCGTACGCCGTGCCGCGCACGGTGTTCGTGCCGCTGCGCGTCACCACGTTCATGTAGCCGCCCAGCGCCCGGCCAAGCTCCGCCTGGCCGCCGGATGTCACTACCTGCACCTGCTCCACCGCATCCACGCCATACGGCATCCCACTCAGCCCGGCCGCATCGTCGTTGGCGGAGAGGCCGTCCACGATCACGCTGTTCGACAGATTGCGCTGGCCCGACACCGACAAGCCGACGCCGGGCACGGCGGATGTTTCCGCAAACAGCTGCGTGCTGTTGATGTTGGGCGGCGCCACGGACGGGGCGACGAGCGCCACGTCCAGGAAGTGACGGCCGTTGAGCGGCAGGCTCATCACCTCGGCACCGGTCACGGTGGCCGCCACCTGGCTGCGTGCCGCTTCGATGACCGGTGCGTCCGCCACCACGGTCACTGCGGTCTCGATGCCTTCGACGGCGAGGGTCACGGGCAGGTCGAATGCACTGCCGGCCAGCAGCGTCAGACGACGCCGCTCGGGACGAAAGCCGGAAAGTTCAATGGTGAGTTCGTACGCACCAATGCGCAGGTACGGCAGGCGAAAACGGCCGGCTGCGTCCGTGGTGACCACGACGGCCACGGTGGTCTCCTGATGTACGGCCGTCACGGTCGCCCCCGGCAGCACACCACCCTGGACATCGACCACCCGACCCGCCAGGCTGGCGAGGTTGATGGTTTCCTGCGCCCGCGCACCAGGCGCGCTCCACACGATCACCATCGTTGCCGCCACGCACCACGCCAGCCACCGTCCCGACACAACCGATGAGAGCATGCTCCCAGCGTAGGACGCTGTCAGAAACAGGGGAATGTGGCGAATTGCCGCAGATGAGATGAACGAACGAGGTCAGTGCGCAATCAGACGCGAGGCACGGGCCACCATGTGTCCGTGACGCGCGTCACCACCGGTGTCCACAGGCGCGTGAGCAGCAGCGCCACCGCCACATAGACCGGCAGCAGCGGCCACATCCACTCGTGCAGCGGCACCCCCAGCGACTGCGCGGTACCAACCGCGAAACGCAGCACGTCCTGCATCACGAGCAGGCCGAGCGACATCTGCCCCGTCCACTTCAGAAACCGTTGGGTCGACGGACGCGCAAGGCCCCATGCCGCCACCACCCACAGTCCGGCGACGGCCGGCAGCACCGCAACGGACGGTCCGGCAATCATGAACAGGTGGGCAGGCGGAATGAGCATCGAGCCAATCCAGCCGGCCGACAGCAGCAGCAGCAGGCCCACCACCAGCATGGGCGTCGGCGACAACAGATGCTGCAGCCGCTCACCGTTTCGGCGAAACCACGGCGCCAGTGCCATGCCCAGCGCCGGTGACAGCAGGCGGAACGGCAGGATGCCCCCCAGGGCCGCTGCCGGGTCGAAGGGCCCCACCCACATGCCGCCGATGGCCGCCAGGCGCAGCGCCACCATGATTGCCGCGCACAGCACGAGGAACACCGGCGTCCCCAGCCGTTCCATCAGCCAGCGCATGGGCACGTACACCAGGTAGAACTGCACCAGCAGGGCGATGTACCAGAGCGACGGCGACACCACCTGCACGGTGGCTGGCTCCATGAAGCGGCCAATCACCGTCATGCCGAGCGGCACGTGCCAGGGCAGAAACTCATACGGCAGGCGCGCCAGACGCGATCCCAGGTGCACTTCGTCCAGGAACGGCGTGCCGCTGACCAACATCCGCACGGCGGCGCACGCAATGAGGACCAGCGTCACCAGCAGCGTCCCCATCCAGTACCCGGGCAGGATGGCGCGCGCGCGATGGCTGAACAGCACACGCGCGGGACGCGGCCGGCCCAGTCCCAGCACGAGGCCGGTCACGAACAACAGGACATCCAGACGAAAACCAGGGAGCAGCAGCGCACCACGAATGGCGTCGGCCACTACCGACACGATGCGGCCTTCAGTGAGGGCCGCCAGCATCCGATCCGGTGCCAGATCAGCGCCGGGCAGGCCCGTGGTGTCAGCCGCGAAGTGGACGATGGTGACCCAGAGGATTGTCAGGCCTCGCAACGCGTCGAGCGTGGCCACTCTCTGGGACGCCGCGGCGGGTGCCGCGGCCGACGAATCGGACATGCAGGGGGATACCTGCCGCCGATTGTAACGGGAATCTGCCCGGAGTTAACCGCCCCCGGCGGCCGTACCGTCGAGGGCGGTCCATGACATGCGCGTTCAGCGCGCGACGAGACGCTGGAACTCGGCGAAGGTCTTCAACGGAGCGAACACCGGATCGTTGACGAGTTGTCCCTTCACGTTGGGATGCATGGCCACGGCCTCGGCAAGCGGTGCCATCGCCGCCGCATATTCACCGGCCTGCACGTGCCGGGCCGCCAGCGCCACCAGCCAGCGATCGTGATGCGGCTGGATGTCGAGCGCCTTCTGCTGCTCGGCCATCGCCTCGGCGTGCCGGCCGGCCTTCGACAGCGCTTCCGCACGCTCGGTCATACGCGCCGGCTCACCCTGCTGGATCTGCAGCAGCCGCCGCAATTCCACGAACGGATCGCGGGCATCGTCCACGCGGATATCGATAATCCGCTCGTTGGTGCCATCGGTGCCCGGCGCGATCGGCCTGACCACGAGGATGCCGCCCGACTGCATGCCACGCGTATCACCGCCGGCCGCATGACCGGCTTCGAGTGCGTCCATCAACCGGTCGGCCATCGTGCCGCTGCCGCGTTCGTAGGCGGACGCCATGGCCTTCACCACGCCTTCACCAGCCAGCGTATTGCCGGCCGCGGCGTAGTTGGTGCCGGCGGCAAAGCCGGCAAACGCACCACGCGCGGCGTTCCGTTCACGCACGCCGTTGCCGGTGAACACGCCCGTCCGGCCCTGCGTATCGATGACAATCACCTGCCGGCTGTCGCGGCCTTCGTCTTCGTCGCTGATGATCTTGACGATTTCCTCGGGCGTGCGGCCGTCACGCAACAGCGCAATGGCCCTGGGTCCGTACTGCCGGTTGGCGGACGCCTGCGTGGCCACCGCACCCACGCCGGCAATGGCGTACGGTACCGCGGCGCCGGCACCAAACGCCCGCGACTGTGTCGCCACACCGAGGTCACCGGTCTTCGGATCCCAGGCCACGATCGAAAACGTGCCGAACCACGGATCGCCCTCGTGCGGCGCTTCCACCTGACCACCGCCAGCGGGCCCGGCATCGGTCGCCACCGCACGCCGGAACTCCGGCAGTTCGCGCATGGCCGCAAACAGCGGATCGTCCGACGCTTCCGCGCGCATGGCCGGGTGCATGCTCAGCGCTTCGGCAAGCGGCCCCATCGCCAGCAGATATTCACCGGCCTGCGCATGACGCTGCGCCAGCGCGTACAACAGGCGGTCGCTGTGCGGATTGATGGCCAGTGCTTCCTTCTGCACGGCAATGGCTTCGTTGAACTTCCCTTCCTTGGCCAGTTCCTCCGAGCGCGTGGTCAGGCGTCCCGGCACACCCGTGGTGATGTTGAGCAGGCGCCGCAGTTCCACGAACGGATCTTTCGCATCGTCGACGCGGATGTCGACGATACGTTCGACGGTGGACGTGGATCCGGCCGGCAGCGGCCGGACCACGAGGATGCCGCCGGACTGCATGCCGCGCGTGTCGCCGCCGGCCGCCTGTCCGCCTTCGAGCGCGGCCATCAGACGTTCGGCCATCGGCCCGGTCGTCTGCTCGTAGCCGCGCGCGATGCCCTCCACCACCTTCTCGCTGGCCAGGGTGTTGCCAATGGCCACGTAGTGTGTGCCGACGCGATGCCCGGCATAACCGCCGAGATGGATGGGATCGTCCGGATCCGAATTGCGGTCGATGACGTGCCGGCCCGTGTAGATGCCGACACGCCCCTGCGTATCGATCACCGCCACCTGCCGGCGATCACGTCCGCCATCTTCATCGGTTATACGCTTGACCACCTCTTCGGGCGTCAGGCCCTGCTGCAGCAGGGCCACGGCCTTCGGGCCGTACAACCGGTTGGCACCCGCCTGCGTGGCAATGGCGCCAACCTCGGGAATGGCATAGGGCACGGCAGCGCCCGCGGCAAACGCCCGCGACTGCGTGGCTACACCGAACTCGCGCGTCTCGGGGTCCCACGCAATGATCGAAAACGTTCCGAACCACGGTTCACGTTCGCCCGCTGACGGTTCGGGCGTGGCTCCTGCCCCGGCACCCGATACGTCCGGCGCACGTTCCTGCGCCAGGGCGGGGCCCGTCATGCACAGGGCCACCGCCATCATCCATACGATCCGTGTCATGAATCTTCTCCTGGAGCTAGAAACGATAACGCAGGCTCAGGCGGAAGATTCGCGGCGACGGAATCGGATTGGCCGAGGCCGCGTCGATGCCGCCGGTCGACAGCGGCTTCATGAAGTTCGGACCATTGGTGGTCACGCGGCGCAGCACCACGCTGCTGTTGGTCAGGTTGAACATGTCGAACATGCCCTCCAGCGAGTGGTTACCCATGAACCGGAACACCTTCGACACGCGGAAGTCGGCCAGCTTCACCCAGTCGTAACGTCCGGCCTGACCTTCCACCGTCACGTTCACGAGCTGGTTGAGGGCATTGCGCACCTGCGCGACGCGGTCGAAGTAGGCGCCCTGCTGGCCGGTGAACGTGCCAGCCATCAGCACGCCGCCCGGCAGTTCGTACGTGCCGCTGAGGCGCACGCTCTGGTGCGTTTCTGGCAGCTGCCAGTTGTAGCGGGCTTCGTTCGGATCGCGCGGTGTCGGGTTACGAACCGTCCGGCGATCCACCGTGTAGGACGCCAGCATCGACCACCCGTTCGAGTAGTTCTTGCTGGCCGTCATCTCGAGTGCGTTGTACCGATCGTTGGCCTCGGGACCGGTGTTGGTGAAGTAGCTGATCACCTGTCCGAACGTCGGGTAGCTGCGTGGCACCGACCACACGTCAACGATCCCATCGTCCGCCGTGCCCACCACGTTGTCGCGCCCCGGATCGATGCCGGTGACATGATCCGTAAACGCCTCGTAGGGTTGTGCCAGATTCAGCTCGTACCAGCCGCGATAGTCGCGCTTGTGCACGCCGTTGATGCGGACAATGAAGTCGCGGCTGATGCCGATGTCGACGCCGGCCGTGTACTCGTCCATGTACTCGCCTTTGGTGTCGGGATCGATACGGCGATCGCGGCTGCCGCCGGTGACCGACGCGAGATCCTCGGGCACGGGCACATACGGAATGGAGCCGTCCCAGTTGCTGTACGTGCGCGTCACCGCGGCGGCGGGGTTGACGTTGTTGGCCACCGGCCCGACCGCGGCCGTCGGTCCCGACCCGGCCGCCGCATAGCGGCCGTAGCTGGTCTTGAAGGCGAGACGTCCCTCGCCCGTCACGTCGTAGATGAGCGACACGCGCGGCGACAACGCGTTGTAGACCGGGAAGTCGTGGTTCTCCGGGTAGATGAACGCCGTGGCAAACGGACCGGTGCCGGGATTGCCCTGCTCGGGCAGCCACGACGAATAGCGATCGAAGCGCACGCCCACGTTCAGCGTGAGATTGCGGCTGAGCGTGATCATGTCGTTGACGTAGGCGGAGTTGTAGTAGACGCCGCTGTCCGTGTAGTTCGGGTAGTCGAGCACCTGCACCGAGTCCGGCCGCATGAACATGTCCGTGTCGCCTGGCAGGCTGCGGTAGCGATAAATCTGCTGGTTCGGATAGCCGAAGGTGTCGACGAAGTTGGTGCTGCGATAACCGAGGAACCCGGACTTGACCTCGTGGTTCATGCCGCGCAGGCTGGTGAACCACGTCCAGGTGCCGTTGTAGCCCCAGCGCACCGGTTCGCGATTGAGCTCGAGATAGGCACCAGCCGTCTGCGTCGTCGTGAGGTCCGTTCGTCGCACGTCGCTCGTCCACGCCTTGTCGGGCCACCAGTATCCCGAGCGATTGAACCCGAGATCCAGCGTCATGCTGTTGTTGAGCACGCCGGTCCACTTGACCGACGGGCCAATGGCCGTCCACGCCAACTGATTCTGCGTCGCCTCCAGCGGCACGAAGCGGCTGGCGGTGCGGTACGGCTGCCACTTCCGATTGAGCTGCTGGCTGATCTCGAACTTGTTGTTGCGGCTGGCCTGCCACGTGAGCTTCAGCGTCGGGTTGTCGAGCCGCGTGTAGAACTCCACCTGATCGCCCGTGGCCTCGGAAATGAACCCGGGAATGAGCAGGCCCGAGTAGTTGTAGCCATAGGCCGCATAGAACCACAGGCGATCGCGGACGATGGGGCCGCCGAGATCGAGGCTGACGTCGTTGTAGCGCGTGAACTTGTTGTCGCCGGGGTCGAACCCTTCGTCACGAAGCTGCTGCGTGACGTTGTTGCTCTGGAACGCGCCATCCTGCCACGCGCCCAGATACATCCCGCTGAACCGGTTGCCGCCCGACTTGATCACGAAGCTGAGCGTCACGCCAGGGCTCTGCTGATCCGCTCCCTTTGCGGCGGCGGCAATCTGCACCTGATCGTAGGTGTTGTAGTCACCGAAGAACTGGTCCCACACCACGCCGTCGAACTTGATGAGCTCGCCACCCGGCCGCCCGTACGAACGGGCCCCCGTCGTGGTGGAACCGCCGACGGTGTTGCCGCCGACGTCGAACTGCGTCGGTGCCAGGCCGGGCACGAGACGCGCGAGCCCTCGCACGCCGCGCCCGTACGGCAGGTCGTCCATCTGTTTCTGGTCCCAGTTGACGCCGACGGTGGTGGCCTGCAGGTCGATGGTCGGCGTCTGGCTCGTCACCGTAATCGACTCCGACAGTGCGTCGATCTCGAGTGTGCCGTTGATGGTCATCGATGCACCGAGCAGCAGGCGCACGCCTTCGACGTTCAACGTCGCAAACCCGGGCAGCGAAAACGTCACACGATACTCACCCGGCGGAAGCGCCGCGAAGCGGTAGGTACCGGTCTCGTCGGTCACGGTCGAACGCGGTCCGCCAATCATGGCGGGGCTCTCGATACTGACGTCGACGCCGGGCAGCAGGCTGCCGCTGGCATCGAGCGCACGGCCGGTCATTGAACTGGTCTGGGCGAACGCGGTGCCAGCAAACGACACCGACAGAAGGAACGCGAACACGGCAACTCGACGTGCGAGTTTCGAGCGAAGGACCAACTCCATCAAATACCTCCCACTGAGGCAAACAGCAGACACCCGGTCTGTTCGGGAGGGGGGAAACCCGTCGTGCTGGCTTATACAGCGCGCGTGTAACCCATGTCAATCACGCCAATTGAATATCGTATTCATGCTAAAAACGCATATACATACACCTGCCGCCGGCACCGGTCGACGCCGGTGTCCGGACAGCAGGCGGGTCAGGGCCATTTACTTGAACGCGGGAGGCGGCACGCGCCGTTTCGTGGCCTGTTCGAAGGCGTACGCCAGCGCCAGCAGGCGCGGCTCGCTGCACGCGGTGCCGGTGAAGCTGACACCGTAGGGTGCCGGCTGCGCGTCGAAGCCGTCCGGGAACGGCGGGGTGGGCGCGTTGGGCACGCGCGCGAACGGCACGATGACGGTCGGGTAGCCCGGCCGGGCCGCCAGGCCGGCGCCGCTCGAGCCAGGAAACAGCAGGGCGTCCAGCTTGTGTTCGGTCAGCGCGGCATCGATGCCGCGCGTCGCGGTGAGTTCGAGGTCACGGGCCCGGTCGCGCTCGTAACGTGGGCGGTCGCGGTCGAGATCCACCGTGTCGGAGAGGTCGAGACGCGCCTGGCCGTAGCGCATCGATCCCGCCTTCTGGTTGGCCACGTTCCACTCGCGCAGTTCGGTGAGCGTCTTCGCCAGAGCCGCATCGCCCAGCGAATCGAGCCACAGGTTGAAGTCGCGCTTCATGCCGTACTTCACCACCACCGTGCACCCTTCGTCCTTGCCGCGCGTCTCGTCCGCCGATCCGCAGAAGCTCCAGTTGGTGATGTGCTGGTGCGGGTTGGTGTCGAGCACGCTCGGGATGTCGGCGTCCACCACCTCCGCTCCCTGTGCTTTCAGGACGGCAATGGCTTCGTCCATCGCGGCACGCTGCGCGTCGTTGAGTCCGCCGCGCGATTGCCCGCCCAGCGTAATGGCGTCGTAGTAGAACGCGCGCGGGATGCCAATACGCGCGCCCTTCAACGCCCCGGCATCCAGAAATGCCGTGTAGTCGCGATTGGGTGGCGGCTCGCAGCGCGAGGTCATCGGATCGTGCGAGTCGGGTGCCGCGCCTTCGAGCGCACCCAGCAGGATGGCGGCGTCGGTCACGGTCCGCGCCATGGGACCAGCCGTGTCCTGATCGGCCGTGATGGGAATCACCCCGTAGCGGCTGACGCGGCCGATGGTGGGCTTCACCGCGGCCAGCATCGAGATGTTGCTCGGACCGAGAATCGATCCGGCCGTTTCGGTGCCGACGTTGGCCGCCCACAGGTTGGCGGCCGTACCGGATCCCGAACTCGATCCCGCGGGTGTCAGCGCGCCGCGGCCATCGAAGGTGTCGGGACGCGGATCGGGACGTGGGTCGTAGGGATTGAAGGCGTGTCCGACCGCGCCGTTGTAGTTGCCGGGACCCGCCATATAACCCGCCAGTTCCGACAGCGTGGTCTTGGCGAGGATGATGGCGCCAGCCGCCTCCAGGTTGTCGGTGAGCGTGGCGGCATAAGGCGGGACGAACCCCTTGAACCGCAGCGTGCCGCCCGACGTGGGCATGTTGGTGGTGTGGATGTTGTCCTTGAGCGCTACCGGAATGCCGTGAAGCGGTCCGCGCACGCGCCCTTCTGCCCGCTCACGGTCGCGCGCCTCGGCTTCCGCCAGCGCGTTCGGATTGATGGCAATGGCCGCGTTCAGATGATCTTCGTACAGTCCGATGCGCGTCAGGTACTGCTCGACCAGCTGCCGCGACGTCACGCGGCCCTCGGCCATGGCGGCCTGCATGTCCGAGATGGATGCCTCGACCACGTCGAACGGTTCGGGTGGCGGAGCCGGCGCCGGCGCGCACTGCACGGCGGCAACGGCCAGGACGAGGAGAAGCGGGAACCTCATGCGTGGCTGGGACATGAGGCGCATTGTATGCGAGCGGAAATCGGCCCGCCGGCCGAAGGCTCATCGTCTGAAGAAGTGGATGAGATGTGACGAGCGTCCGCCCATGAACAGGCGTGCCGCACGCCCCACTTCCTTGTCGGTGCCGCGGCCGGGATCGAGACCAATCACCTGCGGGTACCAACTGCCGCCTTCGAGCAGTTGCTCCGGCGGCGACCAGCCATCGGGGTCGTCGAGTCGATCGTTGTAGGAGACGTAGATGCCTTCCTGTCCCCACTCGTTCGAATCGGCACGGTTCAGCAGCATGACCCACGCCTCCAGCACCGCGTTCCAGTGGACCGACGGTCCCCAGAACACGTCCACCGCCTCCACACCATCGTCCCAGCTGCTGACCGCCGGGATGATGGGCTGAGCCGGCGGATAGGTCCACTCGGTGGACACGAACGACTCGGGAAGCGGCTCTTCGTCCGGAATCTCCGCGATGGGCGGCAGCCAGACACCGTGCTGCCAGATGTCCACGGCACCGCGCGGCGTGTCGCGGGATGCCCACGCCATTCGCGCGATCGACACGCCCACTCCCGCCGGCTCGCGATACTGCGTGTAGAAAATGTAGGCGTAGCGGCTGTCGTCGTCGAGCGCCACGCTGAAGTCGCCGACGCCGCCGTGGAAGTAGTGATTGTGCGTCGTGCAGCGTACGTCGTGTGGTCGGCCTTCGATCACGGTGCCAAGGTCTTCCCAGGTGGCGCCCTGGTCCGTGGATCGTGCCGCACCAATGCGGGGCAGCACTTTCGCCGAGTTCGGACAAAGCGGCGTGGCCCGCTCGTTGTGGTAATAGCCGTACCAGGTACCGGCTTCATCCACCAGGACGGCTTCCATCCAGATGCCACCAGGCGGCCGGCTACCGAGCCACGTAACACCGCCAACCGGCGACAGCCGATCGACACCGCGTCCGGCACTCAGCTTCGGCTCACCGCTGTGCGAGTTGAAGACGAACAACGTGAGGCGCCCGTCCACACGATCCCATACGGCCGGGCTGTTGGAGTCGGTGTCGCCAACGAACTCCGTCTCATCCGCGGCAACCAGCACGGCCACGGGTTGCCCCGCTGGCTGTGCCCCGACGGCCACGTACATCCAGGGAAGTACACACAGTGCCCCGGCAACGACACAGATTCGTCCGGCACGGAGGACGCAGAAGGCTCGCACAGGCATGACGTGCCGCGTGCGAGCAAGAGCAGTGCCTTAACCGTTGTCACGCGACTGTCACGGTTACGGAAGAGCCGCACGCGTAACTGCTGTATGGAACGCGGCCATCGCTCCACGCGGTACCCGACGCACCGGCTCGTTTACAGACCAGCCACGCGGCCAGTGAGGTTCACTGCCCTGCCGACGAGCTTGTCGCGGGACCGAGATATCGATCGAACCACGCCACGTAGCGCTGCAGGCGATCACGTTCGTAACTCGGCACCGTCAGTCCGTGAAACTGCCCGGGGTACACCACCAACTCAGTGGGCACACCGAGACTGCGCAGTGCCTGATACATCTGCTCGCCACCGGCAATCGGTACGTTGAAGTCCTTCTCGCCGCCCATGAACAGTGTGGGCGTGGTAATGCGATCGGCATTGAAGAAGGGATACGACATCTTCATCCACGCATCGCGGTTCTTCCACGGCTGGCCGAGTTCCTGGTCGTACTGGACGATGTACTGGTCGGCGCCGTAGAGAGAAGTCCAGAGTGCGGCACCCGCACCGCTGATGGCCGCTTTGAATCGTGTGTCGCTGGCAATGGTGTAGGTGGTGGAAATGCCACCGTAGCTCCAACCCGCAAGACCGAGGCGCTGCGGATCGGCAAATCCCTGCTTCACGGCCTCGTCGACGGCCCCCAGCAGGTCCATCACCTCGCGCTGGCCCCAGTCGCCGGCAATCGACTGCTGATACTTCGTGCCGCGCCCGGCACTGCCACGATAGTTGATGGCCAGCACGACGTAGCCGTTGGCAGCCAGATATTCACGATCGAAACTGAAGGCGTGTTCGTCCTGCGCGTTCGGCCCGCCGTGGATGAGCAGCACGGTGGGATAGCGGCGGCCGGCCTCGTATCCCGCGGGCTTCACCACGACGCCGTGGACCTCGGTGCCATCGCGGCTCGTCGACGAAAAATCTTCGGTGAGGCCAAGCTGCACGTCGGCCAGCAGCGGATCGTTGTGGTGTGTGAGCTGACGCAGTTCGCTGCCCTCGAGCGCGAATATTTCAGCCGGCTGCACCGGCGTGGTCATGAGCACCGCGTAGTGCCCATCCTTCCCTGGACTGATCGCGCGGATGGATCGGCTGCCGGTCGTCAGTGGTTCCACGCCTCGCGTCGAGACACGCGCCGTGGGCACGGTGGCCACCTGCTGGCGGCGATCGTCCTGGAGCAGGAACGACAGCAGCTCGCCGTCGGCCGACCACGCGTGATTCGACACGGCGCGATCGAGTTGTGTCATGAACATCGCGGGATCGGTGACCGGCGCCGAATCCGCTGCCGGCGCCGGCACCATGGCCAGCGCGTTCTGGCCATACGCGCCCAGGCTGTCCACCTCACCCAGCAGCACGGCAATGCGCGAACCATCAGGACTCCAGGCGGGGCGGCCGTTCTCGGTACGTGGCGTGGCGGTGACCTGCCGCGGCGTGGAACCGGCACGCGCGTCCACGACCCAGAGGTCGGAGTTGTTCGTGCGGTCGGGCTCGGCATGCGCGCGCTTGCTGAGAAACGCAATCCGCGACCCGTCCGGTGACCAGGCAGGACTGCGATCGTCCACCTGCCCGCTGGTCAGGACCACGTGGCTCCGCGTCGCCAGCTCGAACACGCCAATGTGATCGTAGACGTGCGTGAGATACCCTTCGCGATCCTGCTTGAATCGGTACCGGTCGATGACGATGGGCGGCGTGGTCTTGCGCGCCCAGCCGGCCTTCTTCTCGGGCTCCGCGTCAGGATTTTCATCGCGCACGACGAAGGCGATGCGTGTGCTGTCGGGTGACCACTGGATGTCGGACACGCCGCCACGCACGTCGCTCACTTTCTGTGCTTCGCCGCCGGCCCGGTCGAGCAGCCAGATCTGGCCGCCGCGCTTCTTCTCTTCGTCCGTGCCGCGCGCGGCCACGAACGCCAGATATCGTCCGTCGGGGCTCCAGCGCGGCGACGACTCACTGTCGGGCGACGAGGTCAGACGCAGCCGCGTGCTGCCATCCCACCTCGCCATCCAGATGTCGCTGTCGCGCCGATCCCGGTCGGCGTCAATGGTGGTCACCGTGTAGGCCACCCAGTCACCTTCGGGCGAG
>CAZZGM010000025.1:0-9478 GCA_964653955.1 uncultured Bifidobacteriaceae bacterium
GTCTCGTCGGCGTCGCCGAGCGACTCGTGGGCGGCCCGCATCAGGGCCAGTACCGCATCGGGACGGCCCAGCCGACTCTTGAGCATGCGCTGGCTTCGACCCAGCCGCTGGGTCAGGTCGGCGCGGCGCGAACCGCCGTAAGTCATTCAACCGGCAGAATATATCATGGGCCGGTTAGGCCGTGCTACGATCGCGGTTTCCGAGGGACCTGAACACATGACCATGCTGGACCGGATGCGGCGGCACAAGGGGTGGCTCAAGTGGAGCCTGGCCCTCGTCGTCCTTACGTTTGTCGTCTTCTACATCCCCGACTTCCTCTCCACGAGTACGGGCGCAGCGCCGAGCCAGGTGCTGGCCGATGTCGAAGGCTCCCCCATCACGGTGGGTACGTTCCAGCGTCGGTATGCGACTCAGATGAACGCCTACCGGCAGGCGTACGGCGGGCAGATGAACGAACAGCTGCTTCGCCAGCTCGGCATCGACCGCCAGATCCTCCAGCAGCTCGTCGACGAGGAAGCCATGGTGGCCGAAGCGCGGCGCCAGGGCATCACCGTGAGTGACGTCGAAGTGCGCGAGCGGATTCTCAACATGCCGGCCTTCCAGGAAGGCGGCCGGTTCATCGGCGAACAGCGCTACCGCCAGCTGCTGCAGTTCAACAACCCGCCCTTCACGCCCTCCGAGTTCGAGGACAACCTGCGCCGTGCGCTGATGATTGAAAAGCTGCGCTCCGCGGTCACCGGATGGATTGCCATTACCGACACCGAAGTGGCCGACGAATACCGGCGCCGCAACGAAAAGGTGAAGCTCGACGTCGTCCCCGTGGTGGCCGACGCGTTCCGCAGTCAGGTGAAAGTGTCGGATGCGGACCTGACGGAGTACTACGAGCGGAACAGGGAGGTCTACCGTGTTGGCGAGCAGCGCCGCATCAAGTACGCCCTGGTCGACGTGGAACAGGTGCGCGCCGGTGTCACGGTCCCCGACGCCGACGTCGAGACGTTCTATACCCAGAACATCGCGCAGTACACGACCCCGGCGCAGGTGCGCGCCAGCCACATCCTGCTGACCACCGAAGGCAAGGATGAAGAGGCGGTGCGCGCGCAGGCGCAGGAGGTGCTCGAGAAGGTCAAGGCCCCCGGCGCGGACTTCGCGGCGCTGGCTCGCGAATATTCCGAAGACGAGTCCAACAAGGATCGTGGCGGCGACCTCGACTACTTCACGCGCGGACGCATGGTACCCGAGTTCGAGAACGCGGCGTTTTCGCTGGCCGCCGGTGACGTGAGCGACCTCGTCAAGACGTCGTTCGGGTTCCACATCATCAAGGTGGCCGACACGCAGCCGGAAGTGGTGAGACCGCTGGCCGAGGTGCGCGAGGAAATCATCGACCAGCTCCGCTGGCAGCGCGCGCAGACCGAAGCCGAGAGCACGGCGCAGGCCGTGGCAGAAGCGGCCAAGACGGCGGCCGACCTGGAGCGGGAAGCCACGACGCGATCGCTCACCTTCCGCGAATCGGGACTCTTCACGGCGGAACAGCCCATCGATCCGCTCGGCATGCAGCCGGAGTTGTCGACCGCGGCGTTCACCCTCAACGAGGGCGACGTCAGCCAGCCGTTCCGTGTGGCGGCCGGCTGGGTGATTGCCACGGTCACGGGCCGCCAGGAATCGTATGTGCCGGAAATCAGCCAGGTCCGCGACCGCGTCCGCGACGATCTCGTGAGCGAGAAGGCTGCCGAACTGGCCAGTGAACGCGCCGCGGCCATTGCCGCCGATCTCAAGACGGCTCGCGATTTTGCCGCGACCGCCAAGCGCCACGGCCTGGCCGTCCAGACAACGGATCTGATTACGCGGGGCGCGGCACTGCCGGAAATCGGCATCAGCGAGGATATCGATGCGGCGGCATTCACGCTGCCCGTCAACGGCGTCAGCGACGCCATTACCACGCCCGGCGCCACGGCCATCGTCCGCGTGGTCGAACGTGAGGACGTCACCGACGAGCAGATTGCGTCGGGTCGTGATCAGCTTCGCGAGGAACTGGCGGCACAGCGCCAGGATCGATTCTTCAGCGCCTACATGCAGAAGGCCAAGACGTCGCTGAAGATCAACATCCGCCAGGACGTACTGAGCCAGGTGCTCGACGCGCCAGGTGTGCCGGGACTTCCGGCCCTGCCCTGACGCCAGCGTCCATCTCGTGGACTGTCTGGTCGATTCCTAAAGGGGGCCCGTTCCTTCGGAACGGGCCCTTCGTTGATACGCTCCACTGGTCCGTGCTGGCCCCTACCGTACGAACACGTACGGCATGTGGGCCAGCTGTTCCCCCGCCCTGAACAGACGCGACGGCGCCAGCATGGCCGCCAGCACCTGCCGATCGCGCGAGCCCAGCAGCCCGATGAGTGTTTCGGCCGTGGACCGCGCCCGCAGTTCCTCCACCGGCGACGCGAACTGCTCGCTGAGCACCTCGTAGAAGCTGCGCGGCGGCGGATACACCAGCAACTGCACGTCCTCGTCCACTGGAATGCCGGCGCGCTGTTTGGCGGCGGCAATGGCCACGCGCAGGCCGCCGAGGTCGTCCACGAGCCCGAGTTGCCGCGCCTGATGGCCGGTCCACACGCGGCCCTGCGCCATCTCGTCCACCTTCTCGGGCGTGGTGTGACGTGACTCGGCAACGCGTTCTACGAACTGGTCGTAGGTGACCTGCATGGAGTCGAGCACCTTCTGGCGCTCCTCCGCGGTGAACGGACGATCCGGCGAGTACATCTCCGCGTGCGCGCCCTCGCTGACCGCCTCGATGTTGGCCCCCAGCTTCTCGAACGTGCCTCCCGTGACGAACTTGCCGGTGTAGACGCCGATCGATCCGGTCAGCGTGCCCGGGTGCGCCACAATCACATCACCCGCCATCGCCAGGTAGTAGCCACCCGACGCCGCCAGGTCGGACATCGACACGACCAGCGGCAGCCGGCTCGACTTGGAAATCATCAGCTCGCGCCAGATGATGTCCGAGGCCGTCGATGATCCTCCGGGGCTGTCGACTCTGAGGACGATGGCGCGCGCGCCGCTGTCGCGCGCCGCGCGAATGCTCCTGACCAGCGTCTCTGCGCCCAGCAGCGGACCGTTCACCGGGTCGAAGCCGCTCCGCCCGCTGACAATCACCCCCACCGCGTTGATGACGGCAATGCTGGCCCGGGGCGAGACGCCCAGCGACGACCACGGGACGGTGGCATAACGTTCGGCGTCCACCTCAGGCCCGGGCGCCATCTCGGCCAGGTCGTCCAGTTCGTCCTCGTAGGCCAGTTCGTCGACCAGTCCGACACGCAGCGCTTCCTCCGGCAGGAACGGCCCGCGATCCATCAGCGCGCGGATTTCGTCCTCCGATCGGCGGCGGCCGTCGGCAATCATGCGCACGAGTTGTTCGAACTGATCGCGGTTGAGCGACTCGCTCATCTCGCGGTGCGCCGGGGTGAAGGTCTTCTCCGTGAACGTGTTGACGGCGGTCTTGAAGTCGCCCACGTGCAGGAAGTCCGGATACGTGCCAATCCAGTCGAACGTGCCACGCAGGAACACCTCGTAGCTGGCCAGCCCCGTGAGATCGAGTGTCGCCGACGGCAGCAGGAAGACACGATCGGCGGCCGACGCCAGCAGGTACTCATGTGCGCCGGCGTATTCGAGATAGGCATAAACGGGCTTGCCGCTGGTGCGGAAGTCGAGAATGGCCTCGCGCAGTTCCTGGACCTTGCCCCAGAACGGCGACGAGAACGCGCCGGGCCGGATCATCAGACGCGCGATGCGCGGATCGTGTTTCGCCTTGCGAATCACATCCACATAGCCGCGCACGGTCAGCCGCTGGCTGTCGCCAATGGGCAGCACCACGTCCGGCGCCACTTCCGGCAACTGGCCGGACGGGCGCAGCGTCAACGTCGACGCGGCGGGCACCCGAGGACCGCGGCTCAGCGATGTGGTGAGGACGATGACGGCCAGGGCCGACAACAGGGTGGCCCCGATGAGGAGGCCGACAACGAAACGGACGCCACGTGAGACGCTCACACGGGCAGTATAGGTCGCCACGCACCCGGCGAGGTAAGCCGGCCGGTGCCGGCTCGGCTATGGCAGGGTGGGCCGCTAGTCGCGCTGGAAGCGCAGGTCCCACACGCGGTCCTGCGACAGGCTGAACCCGTCGATCCGTCCCCGTGAGTCGCGGCGAAACACCACCGTCCCCAGCCAGCCGCGAAACGCGCCCTGGTAGAGCGGCGCCAGATAGATGACGCGGTCGGGCCGCTGCCGCAGCACCAGCACCCCGCCCTCCACCGTCGCCCTGAAGGACGTCTCGGCCTCGCGGCTGATGTAGTTGCCGGTGTAGGCCGAGAGTTCGGCGACGGTCGGTGTCCAGGGCGCCATTCGTACCAGCGTGTCCACCTGGCCGTAGCCGTCGGTCACGGTGGCCCATCCCCCGGCATCGAACTCCCACCGTTGCCCGGGCAACCGCAGGCGCCGGCCGTTCTCGGCCAGCAGCGCCGACCCGCGTTCGATGCGCACCGTCGTGCCATCGCGGACAATGCGGAGGGCCGTGCCGTTACGTGTGTTCCGGTAGAGCCCCACCAGCGCGTTCATCTCCGTGTCCGACAGCGGATAGGGCGGCCGTGGTTCCGCCGGCGGCATGAGGATGGTGGGGAGCACCCGATCCATCACGGCGTAGGTCAGCGTGTCGGCGCGCGCGTTTGCGGTGTTGCACAACACGGCCACTGCCGAGCGGCGTTCGGGAAACACCGACAGGTAGGCGCGGTAGCCGGCGGTGGAGCCGCTGTGCCGCAGTTCGCGCAGCCCGCGATAGGTGCTCACGTGCATGCCCATGGCGTAGTCGTGGGCGCGGCCGTCGCTGAAGCGGCCCGGGGTGGTCTGATCGATGACGAACGCCGCGCCTCCGACGACCGGTGAACGGAAGTTGCGGCTCCAGCGCAGCAGGTCACTGACGGTGGTCAGCAGGCCGCCGTTGCCGTGGGCGTTTTCGAACGGCATGTTCAGGTGATACCCATCGTCTCGCAGCTCGTAGGCCTGGGCGCGGCGCGGCACGATGCGTGTGTGATCGTCGCGCCACGAGGTGCTGGTCATGCCCAGCGGCAGGAAAATGCGGCGCCGGGTGAACTCGGCAAACGACATCCCCGAGACACGGGCCACCAGCATGGCGGCGAGGTTGTACCCCGAGTTGGTGTACGACCAGCGCGTGCCGGGCGTGAAGTTGAGCACGGTTTGCCGCGCGATGATGTCGAAGACGTGCGCCTGGGTGTAGGCGCGCGTGGTCCGCGGCCAGCCGCCGATGCTGGCCACACTGCCCCAGTCGCGCAGCCCGCTGGTATGCGTCAGCATCTGCCGGATGGTGATGGGGGTGCCGTAATCGGGCAGTTCGGGAAAGTACTTGCGGATCGGATCATCGAGCGACAGCAGGCGATCGCGCGCCAGCAGCAGGACGGCCGCGGCGGTGAACTGCTTGGCTACCGAACCCGCTTCGAACACGGTGTCGGGCGTGATGGGGGTGCCGCGTTCGATGTCGGCCATGCCGTAGCCGCGCTCGACGATGGCCCGCCCGTCGAGGTCGACGCCGACGGCGCACCCGGGCGTGGCCGTGGTCCACTGGGAAAAGACCGCGTCGACATCCTGCGCGGCCGCCGGCGCGGCCTGCAGGGCGGCAACGAGAATCAGCGTGGTGACACTCACGACGGGTGCTCCTGCGTACCGGTGGAGATTCGGGGCCTCCTCGCTGGAGTCTAACTGAACTTCCACGCTCCGCCTGCGTATGATCCAGCAGGACACCTGCAGTCGTACATTCACGGGAGGAGCCATGGTCGACACCTATCGCGCACTCCGGTTCCTGGTGACCGGTCCCCTCATCGTCCTGTTCCTGTTTGCCGTGAATGTGATGACGTCGCCGGGCCACTGGTGGGTGCAATGGCCAGCGCTCGGCATTGGCATTGCCTGGGTCATCAGCCTGTTCCGCGTCGTGCGCGCCGTCATCGTGGCGGGCGGCCTGGCCGCGCTGGGCGCCTATCTGCTGAGCCGATCGCGAAACACGACGACGTAGCCGCGGCGGCTGTCAGGGCTTGCCAGCCAAAGCTCACGCGCGCGCGTAACAGGAAATTAAGTGAACGTTGGTGCGGAAGAGAGGACTCGAACCTCCACCCGGTTGCCCGGACTAGCTCCTGAGGCTAGCGCGTCTGCCAATTCCGCCACTTCCGCAAGGCCGGGCTGACGCCCGTGGGCAAGAACGCTTAAGTATACCCCAACGATCCGCGGTACACGAGCACGTTGTGGTTTCCCAACCTGCTCGTCGCGTTTCACGCGAGCAACGTCCAGGTAATCCCTGCGAACGTTGCTCACCCTTGCGCCGGCATCGCGCAGCGTTGCCGGGCAGAGGCGAAGGCGGAACGAGCGCAGGCGGGCTCAGATGCCGTGTCCGTATCCCGGCACCGACACGTCCACGAACATCGGCGCCACGTCCGCCGCGGCGGGCTCACGGCTGCCTCCATCCAGCATCACCACCACTTCGCGAACCGTGACACCTTCGGGCTGGTAAGCCGCGACCGTGCGTCCGACGGCATCGCAGAGCGAGGCCAGCGCGGCCTGATGGGGCCCGGGACCGGGTTGTGGGGTGACGATGACTTTCATTGTGCGGCGACTACTGCCATCCTGCATGACGTCGTGTGCTCCTTCGTTGTGCCCGAAATGCAAAAAGGCCACCACCCGGCGGGTAGTGGCCTTCAGCATGTCCAATAAGGGCGTCCTGGTTTGCTGCGCTACCCGCCAATCGCTGGTCTGGGGCCAATCAGGCCCACGCTAAGGGCCAGCCCAGGAATTCGACCAAGCGCGAACACACCAATCCCGGCACGAACAAACGCGGCGGGCTGTGTATTGACGGGCATGCGAGTGCGCAAAGCTTACGGCTCCAGCCAGCCACACGTCAAGTGACAGGCGAGCCAGACGGCCGGCAGCCGGGGCCAGGTCATGACGTTCGGGGTCAACGCGAGCGATACCGTTCGAGGATCTCCCTCACACGATCTACCGGCAGCGCCTCGGCCGAGCCAAGCGCACTCGACACCGGCGTGGCACGAAGCAGCGAGTTGTACACCGCCTCTTCGGTGGCCTCGAGCGCGGCCTGAAACAGCGGCGACACGCCATCGGTGGGCAGCAGCGTCCTGACAGCCGGCTGCGCGTCACCGAAGCTCACACGCAGCGCCGGCAGCGTTGCAAACGCAATCGCGAAATCGCCGCTGCCATTGCTGAACGACGATCCGGTTCGGGCCAGGCCGAAGATGGCGCGCGCCGCCAGGCGCTTCAGATCGCGCGCGTCGAGTGGCGCATCGGTTGCCACCACAATCATGCACGACCCGTCCGCGTCGGCCGCACTGGCGGCAGGTGGCTGAAACGCATACCGCCCGAGCAGCTTCCCTACCGGCGCGCCATCCATGGTCAGCACGCCGCCGTAGTTACTCTGCACGAGGACCCCAAGCGTGTAGCCGCCCAGGTGCTCCGGCAAACGCCGCGACGCCGTGCCAATACCGCCCTTCCAGCCAAAGGCGCGCGTACCAGTACCCGCGCCGACACTGCCTTCGTCCACATCACCGTCCGTCGCCGCGGCCAGTGCTTCACGCACATGTTCCGGGCGCACGGACAACCGACGGATGTCGTTCAGTCCACCGTCGTTGGTTTCGCCCACCAGCGCATTCACCGAACGGACGTCGCCATTGCCGGGCTGTGCCAGCGTCCACTGCACGACGCCTTCGATGGCCGCGCCCACGGCCAGCGTGTTGGTGAGCACGATGGGCGTTTCGATGGTGCCGAGTTCGTCCACCTGCGTCGAACCAGCCAGCTTGCCAAAGGCGTTGCCAACGAACACCGCACCAGGCACCTTCTGCTGGAACACGTTGCCATCGTGCGGCACCACCACGGTCACACCGGTCCGCACGCGGTCGCCGTCAATCAGGGTGCGATGTCCCACGCGCACGCCGGCCACATCGGTGATGGCGTTGCGTGGCCCCGCGGGAAATACGCCCGGGGCCAGGCCCAGGTCACGCGCTCTCGGCCGCTCCGCCGGCTGCGCCGAAAGAAGCGCCGCAGCGCCCAGCGCACACAGGCATGCAACCACGAGCTGCACACGGCTTCCCGGCACGCCCGATGCGGTCATGGGCGCATGATACGATCGCCAGCCGAACATGCGCACGATCCCGCTGGAAGCGGTACGGGACGCCGCGGCCCACATGTATGACGCCGCAGTCCGCACACCGCTCGTACGACTGGATCTCCCCTTCACCAACCCGGCCGGCCCCGAGATCTATCTCAAGCTCGAGTCGCTGCAGCCTATTGGCTCGTTCAAGCTGCGCGGTGCCTGGAACGCCGTGCGGCGGCTCCCACGCGAAGCCATGGCCGACGGTGTCTGGACCGTGAGCGCAGGCAACGCCGCGCAGGGTGTGGCGTTTGCCGCCCGCCGCGCCGGTGTTCCCTGCTCGGTCATGGTGATGGACACGGCACCCGACACCAAGGTACGCGCCCTCGGCGCGCTGGGAGCCACCATCGTCCGGGTCACCTACGACGAAGCCTGGCGTACCGTCGAGAGTCATCGTTCCGACCGCATGCGCGGGCACTTCATCCATCCCTTCGACGATGACGACTTCATTGCCGGGAATGCGACGGCCGGCCTCGAAATCCTGGAGGACCTGCCGGACGTGGACGCCGTGGTCGCGTCACTCGGCGGCGGCGGCCTGCTGGCCGGTGTCGGCAGCGTGATGCGCGCGCTGAAACCAGACGTCCGCGTCTATGCCGCGGAACCGGAAACGGCAGCGCCGCTGTCCACGTCTCTCGCCCGCGGCGAGCCGGGCTACTTCGACGGATGGACGGCTTCCTTCGTGGACGGCGCCGGCGGCAAGTCGGTGCTGCCGTCCATGTGGCCGCTGCTCCGTGCCGTGGTGGACGACTCGCTGGTCGTACCGCTGGCCGATGTGGCGGCGGCCATGCGTCACGCCGCCGACCGCGTCCACGTGATTGCCGAAGGTGCCGGAGCCTGTGCCATTGCCGCGGCCCTGAGCGGACGCGCCGGCACGGGCAAAGTGGTTGCCGTCGTCTCTGGCGGCAACATCGATCTTTCACGATTCGCCGAGCTGGTCGCCGGTGCCTCCGCGCGCGGCTGACCACATGCTCGCCTCCAGACCGAAACGACATGGCCGAAGAACGATTTGCTGACGCGCCCCGCCTGCCGGGACGCATTCATCGTCTGCACGAACTCTCCGAAGATTTGTGGTGGAGCTGGGACGCCCGCGCGCGCAGCGCGTTCCGGCAGCTCGACTACTCGCTGTGGCGCCGCACGGCCCACAACCCCGTCAAGATGCTCCGGAAGATCAGCGAGGAGCGCCTGCAGCAGGCCGCCGCCGACCCGCAGTTCCTCCAGATCTACGACGCGGCCATCGTCGGACTCGACGAAGAACGCCGCCGCGTACACCCGTGG
>CAZZGM010000025.1:9488-15808 GCA_964653955.1 uncultured Bifidobacteriaceae bacterium
AGCACGGCGGAGCCATCAACGGCGGTGTGGTCGCGTACTTCTCGGCGGAATTCGCCCTGCACCAGTCGCTGCCCATTTACGCGGGTGGCCTGGGCGTGCTGGCCGGCGATCACTGCAAGGAAGCCAGCGACCTCGGCGTGCCGCTCATTGGCGTCGGGTTCATGTATCCCCAGGGCTATTTTCACCAGCGCATGTCGAATGACGGCTGGCAGGAAGAACACTACGAGCAGCTGTCCTGGACCGAGGCGCCGATCGAGCCGGCGCTGACACCCGAAGGCCGGCCGTGCATTACCGCCGTGCCCATTGGCGACCGCACGGTGCTGGCCGCCGTCTGGCGCGTGCGCCTGGGAGGTGTTCGCCTCTATCTGCTCGACACGGATCTCGCCGAAAACGCGCCGTGGGATCGCGAACTCTCGGCGCGCCTCTACGGTGGCGATCGCGAGACACGCATCCAGCAGGAAATCATCCTCGGCATCGGCGGCGTTCGCGCCCTGCGTGCGCTGGGCATCGCCCCACGCGTCTGGCACCTCAACGAAGGACACGCCGCCTTCGTGGCGCTGCAGCGCATTCGCGAGCAGCTCGAAAAGGGCGCCTCGTTCGACGACGCGCTGGCGGCCGTCCGGCGCTCCACGGCGTTCACCACGCACACGCCGGTGCCGGCCGGACACGACGCCTTCCCGTTCCACATGGTCGAAAAGCACCTGGCCGGCTGCTGGGGCGAACTCGGCCAGCATCGCGAGCGGTTCCTCGCGCTGGGTCAGCACGACAGCGGACACGGCTCGCAGTTCAACATGACCGCCCTGGCCATGCGCACGGCCGAACACGTGAATGCCGTCAGTGCCCTGCATGGCGAGGTCACACGCTCGATGTGGCGCCCCATCTGGGCCGACGTGCCGGCCGAACAGGTGCCCGTCCGCTCCATCACCAACGGCGTCCACGTGCCCACGTGGATGGCGGCACCGGTGCTGGCCATGTTCACGCGCCACTTCGGCGCAAGCTGGATCGATCGGCTGGACGATCAGTCCCTCTGGGACCAGCTGATGGACATCCCCGATACCGAGATCTGGGCGCTCCGTCAGCAGTTGCGCAACGACCTGTTCGACTGCATCCGCGAGCGTATCCGCAACCGCTGGACGCAGGAAGGCGTCAGCCCCAACCGCGTCGTGGCCGGCGGCGCCATGCTCGATCCCGCCGCGCTCACCATCGGCTACGCGCGCCGGTTCACCGCGTACAAACGTCCGGAACTCATCTTCCACGACGCCGAGCGGCTGGCCAGACTGCTGACCCACATCGACCGGCCCGTGCAGCTGGTCTTTGCCGGCAAGGCCCATCCAGCGGACGAACCCGCCAAGCACCACCTGCAGCAGGTGTTCAAACGCTGTCTCGATCCGGCGTTCGGCGGCCGCATGGCGTTCATCGACGACTACGACATGCACGTGGCGCACTACCTCGTGCACGGCTGCGACGTCTGGCTCAACACGCCGCGCAAGCCCATGGAAGCCAGCGGCACGAGCGGCATGAAAGCGGCCCTCAACGGCGTGCCGCACCTGAGCATCGGCGACGGCTGGTGGGCCGAAGGCTACAACGGGTCGAACGGCTGGCTCATCGACAGCCAGGTCAATCCGGACGACCACGAAGCCGCCGACGTGGCCGATGCCGAAGCCCTCTATGCCCTCCTCGAGCAGGACATCGTCCCGGCGTTCTACGAGCGGGACGAACGTGGCATTCCCCAGCGCTGGCTGGCGGTGGTCCGTGAGGCCATGCGCTCGAATATTCCGCGGTTTTCCACCAGGCGCATGCTGAAGCAGTACGTCACGGAAATGTACGAGCCCGCCGCCCGGAACGCCTGAAGTACAATTCCAAGGATGTCACGCAAGTCTGTAGGCAAGACGAAATGCGCGCTCTGCGGGGCGAAGGAAGTATCGGAGCCTCGCGGCGAGGAACGGTACTGCCGGGATTGCTGGGACAAGAAGATTGCGGTCGAAGAAATCGTCGCCCGTGAGTTCGTCCTGAAGCGGTATATCCGCGCCCACAGTGCCGAGAAGTATCTCGTCTACCACTCCACGCAGAAGCGGCCCGTCGGGCAGCTCATTGTCGTCGACGACGGGTACGACCTGTTCCTGACGATGACGCTGTACCCGAACTTCTCGTGGGATGACCCGGCCTACCACCTCGACGGTGACCCCGAAGGCCGGACGTTTGCCGAACTGCTGGTAGACGTGGTGGCCACCGAGGTCATCGAGCCGTGGGGTGGCGGTAAGTGGCATCTGGAAGTGTTCCGGTCCCTCTCGGCCGAGCCGGAGGACTGGAATGGCGAGATGTAAGGGTCTATAATTCCGAACGTTTCGCGGTTGTCCCGATCACCCGGAGGAGTGCACATGATTCGCCTGAGCCAGCGTGTGTTGGCCACGTTCGCGGCCGTTGGTGTCCTGCTGGCACCAGTCGCGGCCCAGACGCCTGCGGCCCCCCGCAAGCTGATTTCGCCCCAGCGCGGTGAAGCCACCGTCGACATCACCAAGCCCGACACGAAAGTCGTCAGCGGCGAGGTGCAGACGGTCATCCTGCTGAAAAACACGTCGGCGGCACCAATTGCAGGGCTGATCGTCGAGGAGAACTGGTACGACAAGGGCGGCACGCCCGTCGGCGGCGACATCTACCGTCATCCCCGCCCGCTCATGCCGAACGACGTCGTCCGGATCGAACTCAAGACGCCGCGCCGTCCGACGATGAACTCGAACAAGTACGAGTTCAAGCACAGCAACGGCACGGTGAAGCCGAACGTGGTGGCCAAGCTCGAGCTGCCACCGGCAACGAAGTAGTTACCGCATGCGCTGAGTCGGCAGCGTTCGCTGTCGATTCAGGACCGCCCGGCCGTCCGGGTTGCCAGTCCATCGGCGAGTGTCGCGACCAGCGGCACTCGCCACATATCTCCCCGCCAGCAGCGCAGCACCAGCACCAGCCATAACACCGCTGCGCCCGTCCACACCACATCGCCCAGCACGCGTACCGCCTGATAGCCGGGCGCCGAGGCCAGCAGTGCCACGGCACTGACGGCCCCCAGCCCCATCAGGACGAGCGAGAGGCCGCCAAACAACACCGTGGCCTGCGCGGCGTGGAAGCGGACCACCGGATCGCGGCGTTCGAGCAGCAGGAACAGCACGCCGGTGATCCACCAGACGCTGTAACAGAGCGCAGAGGCGAGCCGCGTATCGATGCCCGTGCTGGTGGTGTGGGCGGTCACGGCTGCAGTTCGGCCCGCCTGACACGAATGACGGTTTCGCGCACGGCCTGCGGCCGATCGCCCAGGCGCGACTGCGCTTCGATCCGCAGGACGTAGAGCCCGGGAGCGACGTCCCGGAGCGGGATGCGGGTGGAAAATCCGTAGCCGCCGGCGCTGCCCTTCAACTCGGAGCTGTCGCGTTCCTCGTGGGTCTGGAACACGGCCTGGCCGCCTTCCGGCAGCAGCGACGCGGTGATGTCGACCTTGTGCGGCGAGTTGCCGCTGTTGTCGTACACCTCGACGAACAACGCCAGTTCATCGTCCTGCGGGAATTCGCGATAGCTGGAGAGCGGGCCGGGCAGCAGTTGCTGAAGCGGATCCTTCTGGCGCGCCGTGGGAGCAATGGAACTGGCGGCCGAGGTCAGCGCAATGCTGCTCATGAGCAGCTTCTCTTTCGTGAAGTCCGGCACCTCGAAGTCATAGGACACCGACCCCGCCTTGAGCGTGTTGGCTTCGCGCGCGCCAACGCGCAGCGTATAGCGGCCGGGCGGCACGTCCATGGTGGAAATGACGCGGAAGCCGAGCGCCTGCGCGCGGGCCGTCGTGTCCGGCTTCATGTTGAGATCCAGCGTATTGCGGCCACCCGAGAAGGTCTTGCCGCTCTGGTTGACGGCCACGATGGCCAGCTCGATGTTGTTGCGCGAGAGGCCGTCGGCCTCCGTGAGGGCGAGCGCGGGACCGGGGATGAGGGTGGAGATGATCACCGAGCCGTTGGGGCGCGGCCCCTTGAACACGGCGGCCGTGACGGCCATGGGCAATTCCGCCAGCGGCAGCGGGCTGGCCATGGCGTTCCGCAGTTCCACCGACGCATCGTCCGGCCCGGCCGGCTTGGTGGTGGCGGCACGGCCGCGCGGGGCGATGTAGCCCTTGCGCGCGCGAATGCGCGCATCGGCCCGGCTCGGGACGCGCACCTCGATCTTGCGGAATCGCCCGTCGCGCCGGTCGTTGGTCGGGTAATAGCCGAGCACGTAGTAGGCGCTGTTGTCGTCGACAATCCGCTGGAACGCGTCGGAGAAGTCGTTGCGGTTGACGGTGGCAAAGCCGCCCGTTTCGTCCGCCATCACGCGCAGGCTGTCCTGCGCCATGCGCGCCTCGTTCCAGAACGACGTGGTCCCGATGCCGAGCGACGTGTCGTCCGGAAACGACGCCACCTCGATGGATTCCTCGGCCACGCCGCCCAGGCCGCGCGGGTCCACGCTGTAGATGGCCACGTTGGCGCGCGTCGCTGCCGACAACAGGTCGCGCGTACTGGCAATGATGGTGGTGGCATCGAAGCTGTTGATGGGGTCGCTGATGTCGTAGTCGACGCCTTCGCTGAAGAGCACCAGCGCCTTGCGGCGGCCGCTGACGCCGCCCAGGAACTGTGACAGCTTCTGGATGGACTCGAGCATGTTGCGCGCCTGCATGCCACGCTCGCGTTCGTCGATGTCGTCGATCCGATCGCCCTGCTGCCGCGCGCCGCGCGTCATGGCCTCCTGATCGATGCGGTTGAGCGTGGCCGATCGAAGCTTGCGGCCCATGAACTTGTCCACCGCCCCGAGCAACAGGCGCTGGTTGTTGGTGAAGTCCTGGCCGGCGTCGCTCCGGCCGCTGGTGTGGACCACGGCCACCAGGTCGTTGGCTCCGACGTAACGTTCGATGAACTGCCGGGCGGCCGCGCGTACGCGGTACGAACGCTGCACGTTGGTATGGAGGTCGTCGAGCACCACCAGGTACACGCGGCCATCGATGCCGGTGAGGTTGGTGGCCACGTCCGGTTCAATCGGACGCGAAGCAAACAGCGGCCGCGGCGTGCGTTCGACCGGCAGGTTGACGACCGAGAACACCTCGACCTTCTGCGGTTTGCCATCTTCGAGGATGACGAAATCTTCCGGCCGCAGTCCTTCGATGAACCGCCCGTTGGCGTCCAGCACGCGGGCGTCGACCTCGACGTAGTTGACCTCGGCGCGGAAGGTGACCGGCGGCTGCGCCGGCGCCTGGTCGTCCGGCTGGGCCGGCACCGCCTGCTGGCCGGCAATGGACACGCCCAGCACGGCGCACAACAGGACCGCCGCCCAGAGCACATTTCGGCGCACATTACGGTTCGTCATCGTTCTCGACCCGATAGTGGCAGGCATCAGACATTATAGGACGACGTTACGGCAGACCTTCGGGCCCGCTCGAACGTCCAAGCAGAGTGAACCGTCAAAGCAGAGTGAGAGGACTATACTCCGGTACCCATGCCCCTCGACGTATCCGCGGTGCAGCGCGCGCTGAATGAAGACGGCCTCGATGGCTGGCTGCTCTACGACTTCCAGAAACAGAATCCCATTGCCGCACGCCTGGCGGGCGTGGGCGCCGGTGGCGGCCACCTGGCCACCCGGCGGTGGTTCTACCTGATTCCCGCCGCCGGCGAGCCCCGCGCGCTCGTGCACGCCATCGAGTCGCACACGCTCGACCACCTGCCGGGACAGGCACGCATCTACGCGGGACGAAGTGCGCTCGAGGAGGGTCTGCGGGCGCTGCTGGACGGGACGCGGCGGGTGGCCATGGAATATTCGCCGGGTAACGCCATCCCCTACATCTCCCGCGTCGACGCCGGCACCATCGAGCTGGTACGGCAGTCTGGCGCCGATGTGGTGTCGAGCGGCGACCTGGTACAACGATTCGATGGGCTGTGGGACGCGCAGGGCCTGGCTTCGCACCGCGAGGCGTCCGAACGCCTCTATCGTGTGAAGGACCGGGCGTTCGAGGAAGTCCAGCGGCGGCTGGCCGGCGGCGTGCCCACCACGGAGTACGACATCCAGCAGCAGATGGTGGCGTGGTTTGCGGAAGAGGGGCTGGTGGCCGGGTCGCCGCCCAACGTATCAGCGCAGGAACACGCCGGCGATCCTCACTATCTGCCCACGCGCAGCCGCCATCGGGCCATCGGTCCGAACGAGCTCGTGCTCATCGACCTGTGGGGCAAGCTGAAGGCTCCCCGTTCGGTCTATGCCGACATCACGTGGGTGGCGTTCACCGGCTCGACACCACCGGAGCCGATCAGCCGCGCCTTCGGCAC
>CAZZGM010000026.1:0-4186 GCA_964653955.1 uncultured Bifidobacteriaceae bacterium
GCCTTGGCCAGCTCACCCTGCAGTTCCTTGGTGTTCACACCTGCCAGGGCCCCTGAGGGGCCGGCGGCGCCAGGAGCCAGCGTGAAGTTGACGGGTGGCGTGGGCGCGCCAATGGTCTTGATGGGCAGGTTGCCCTGCGAGGGCTGGAAGCCCGGCGCGGACGCCGTGATGGTCCACGAGCCGGCCTTGAGACCGATCAGCGAGAAGCGGCCGCGGTCGTCAGTGGTTGCGGTAAACGAAGAAGGGGCCGACGCCGGGTTTTCGGCCGTCACCGTGGCTCCCTTGATGGGCTGGCCGTTCTGGTCTCTCACGGTGCCGCCAACACGGCCTGTCTGCGCTGCAACGGGCAGCGCGGCAATCATGAGGGCGGCCACGGCCGCGCTGATCACGCTCTTGAGATTACGCATTGCTGTGGGTCCTCCGTGACATTCCAAGATGCCACAACCGAACAAGTATATGTTATCCCCAATGACCTTGACAGGCGCCGGAAAGGTGAGCCGGGTGCTCCGCATGGCTGGCCTGGCCCTGTTGCTGGGGATCGAGGCCTGGGCTCAGCCACCGGGGCGTCTGGCCTTGCTGGATCAGCTGATGGACGCCGCCGTGGCGGCCGGCCAGCCTCCCGGTGCCGTGGTGCTGGCCGGACAGGGCGACCAGACAGTCCACCTGGCGGCGTACGGCATCCGCGCGCTGACGCCGTCACGCGAGCCGATGTCCATCGACACGGTGTTCGACCTGGCATCGCTCACCAAGGTCGTGGCCACGACCACGGCGGTCATGAAGCTCGCCGAAGAAGGCCGGCTTCGCCTCGTGGATCCCGTCGCCACACACATTCCGGGGTTCGAACGCCACGGCAAGGGACGCATGACCATCGCGCACCTGCTGGCCCACGTGTCGGGACTTCGCCCGGACGTGGACCTCGACGATCCGTGGCGTGGCACCGACACGGCCCTGGAGCTCGCACGCGACGAAGTGCCGGTGGCGCCGCCTGGCGAGCGGCTCATCTACAGCGACATCAACTTCTTCGTGCTGGGTGAAATCGTCCGTGCCGTCAGCGCCGAACCGCTGGATGTGTATACGCGCCGCGTTATTTTCGAGCCGCTCGGGATGCACGACACGGGCTTCCGTCCCGAGCCGGCGCGGCATGCTCGAGTGGCACCGACGGAACGTTGTTCGGAGATGGATGCCTGGCCGTGCCGTCGTCCCGATGCGGAACCGCTGCGCGCCGTCGTGCACGATCCCACCGCGCGGCGGATGGGGGGTGTGGCCGGTCATGCGGGCCTGTTCAGTACGGCCGCGGATCTCGCGCGGTTTGCGCGCATGCTGCTGAACGGCGGCACGCTGGATGGCGTACGCGTCCTGTCGCCGGCCACCGTGGCGCGCATGACGAGGCGCGCCACGCCACTGCATCTGCCATCACGTGGCCTGGGCTGGGATATCGACAGTCCGTTTTCATCCAATCGCGGCGAGTTGTTTCCGCCGGGCTCGTTCGGGCACACGGGCTTCACCGGAACCAGCATCTGGATCGATCCGGCATCACAGGGTTATGTGATTTTCCTTTCCAGCCGGCTGTATCCGGATGGAGTGGGCGACGTGACCCCCCTGCGCGCGCGGGTGGCCACGCTGGCCGCCGCGGCCATCGTCGATGCCGATGCATTGGCGCGTGTTACGTCTGCTGCTTCGGTGCCGTTCATGATGCCGACGGCGTCGATGCCTTCGCCCACGCCCGCCGCCCCCGTGCTGGCCGGCATCGACGTGCTGGCGCGTGAAGGCTTTGCGCTGCTCCAGGGCAAGCGTGTCGGCCTGCTCACCAATCACACAGGACGCGATCGCTCCGGCCGCAGCACCATTGACGTACTGCACCAGGCACCCGGCGTACGGCTGACGGCGCTCTTCAGTCCCGAACATGGCATTCGCGGCACGGAAGACGAAGAGCACGTGGCTTCGGAAACCGACGCGCGCACGGGGGTGCCCGTGCACTCGTTGTACGGCGCCACGCGCCGCCCCACCGACGAAATGCTCCGCGACATCGACGTGATGGTGGTGGATATCCAGGACGTGGGCGCCCGGTTTTTCACCTACCACGCCACCATGGGCTACGTGATGGAGGAGGCCGCGCGCGCCGGGCTTCCCGTGGTCGTGCTCGACCGTCCCAATCCCATCAACGGCTGGCAGATTGAAGGTCCGCTGCAGGACGAAGATGTGTCGGGCATGGTGGCGTATCACCCGATGCCGGTGCGTCATGGCCTGACCATGGGCGAGTTGGCGAAGTTGTTCAACGAGGAGCGTGGCATTGGCGCCAGCCTGTCGGTGGTGCCGGCCGAACACTGGATTCGCGATGCCTGGTTCGACCAGACGGGGTTGACGTGGGTGAACCCCTCGCCCAACATGCGCAACCTCAACCAGGCCACGTTGTACCCCGGCGTTGGCGCCATCGAATTTTCGAACATCTCGGTGGGACGCGGTACCGATCAGCCCTTCGAACAACTTGGCGCGCCGTGGATTGACGGTCCGCGCCTGGCGGCCGAGCTCAATGCCCGCCGCCTGCCAGGCATCCGGTTCTACCCGGTGACGTTCACGCCGTCCGGCAGCAAGTACGCCGGTGAGGCGTGCCAGGGCGTGTTCATGGTGGTGACCGATCGTACGGCGTTGTCGCCGGTGCTGGTGGGACTCGAGGTGGCCGGCGCGCTGGGCCGGCTCCATGGCGACCGCTATCGGATCGAGAACACGGCGCTCCTGCTGGGGTCCCTCGACAGCCTGGAGCGCGTGGTACGCGGCGAGGATCCGGCAGCCGTCGCCGCATCGTGGGCGGCGGCCGAATCGCGGTGGCGCCAGCTGCGCGCGAAATACCTGCTCTATCGCTGACGCCGCGTTCGCGTGCGTCGCGCTGTCTCTACATCTGGTAGAGCATCACGTAAATCACCACGCCCGTGACCGAGACGTACAGCCACAGTGGCAGCGTCCATCGCGCAATGCGGCGGTGCTTGTCGAAGCGCGCCGCGAGCGCGCGCGACACGGTGACGAGCACCAGTGGCACGATGGCGATGGCGAGCACGATGTGCGTGAAGAGGATGGTGAGGTAGACGGTGCGGATGAGTCCCTGCTTCTGGAACGGCACCGATCCGACGTTGAAGTGATACACGAGATACGACGCGAGAAACGCCGCAGACGCGGCCAGCGCCGCCAGCATGCAGGCGCGATGGGCCTGGCGCCGGCGCTGCCGGATCATCACCCAGCCGCAGGTGAGGAACACGGTGGCCAGCGCGTTGAGCGAGGCGTTGAGGGCGGGGAGGTCGGTGACGGACATGGCTAATGACTCGATACGCCCCATGACGGGTTCGAACGCGTGCGCTATCCGCGCACGTGGTCCCACACCAGCAGGGCCCACAGCAGTGGCAGGTAGATGATGGACGCCAGGAACAGACGCCGTGCGGCGTCGATGCTCCGGGTCACCGCGAACTCCAGGCTGAACACCAGGAGGATGGCCCCCAGCACGACGGCTCCCGCCAGATAAGCGGCCGTCGACATGCCGATGAGTGTCGGCAGCAGTGTGAGTGGAATGAGGCCCGTCGTGTAGAGCACGGCCTGCTGGCCGGTGGATCGGCCATCGGGATGAATCACGGGCAGCAGCGGCATGCCGGCCCGCGCGTAGTCGTCGCGGTACATCCACGCCAGGGCCAGGAAGTGCGGCATCTGCCACATGAACACGATGCCGAACAGAATCCATCCTTCCCGCGACCACGTATTGGTGGCCGCGCTCCAGCCAATGACCGCCGGCAGCGCGCCCGGCAGCGCGCCGACAATGGTCGACAGCGACGTGCGGAACTTGAGCGGCGTGTAGAACCAGACATAGCTGATGAGCGTCAGCAGCGCCGTGCCGGCCGCCAGCAGGTTGACGAAGACCGCCAGTTGCACGAGACCGGCCAAGTTGAGCAGCCAGCCGAACACGCGTGCCTGCGTGGCGGAGAGGCGCGCGCCGGGGAGCGGCCGCGTGCGCGTCCGGCGCATCAGCTTGTCGGAGTCGCGTTCCCACACCTGGTTGAGGGCGGCGGCGCCGCCAGCGACCAGTGCCGTGCCGACCAGTGTATGCAGCAGCACCATGCCGGAGGCGCCGCTCTCCACGCCCATGCGGTAGGCGGCGGCCGTGGTCAGCAGCACCAGGGAATTCAGACGTGGCTTGGTGAGGGCG
>CAZZGM010000026.1:4196-5850 GCA_964653955.1 uncultured Bifidobacteriaceae bacterium
ACCCGCTTTCGAAAGGCCTGACGATGCCATCTGACGAACCGTCCGCGCCGGTGACGGCAAAGTACGGGTGCTCGAGTACGCCCACCGAGGCGCGCATCCAGGCGTGGACGTCGCAGCCGAGCGGCACCATCACCTCACGGGTCGTGAACGTGTGCGAGTAGGCCATGCCCTGCACCGGCTGGCCCTGGTTGAAGGACTGATTGATGTCGCCGGACGAGCGGACGTTGTGCAGCAGCGCATCGCCGTTGCGGATTTCCAGGGCCTGGCCGACGCGGACACCGACCACGCGCGGGATGTAGTTGCAGCGCTGCTGGTCGATGACGACGGGTGCCGATGGAATGGGGAACACCTTGCCTTCGAGACCGCGGCTCACATACACGAACACATCGCGCAGCGCACCATCGTCCGAGACGAGCAGCGTGGTGTCGGGCTGTTCGCGCGTGCCGGCCGCCGCGACGCACTGTGGATCGGCATCGAGCCGGACCATGGCCGCGGGCGGGCGTTCGCCTTCGAAGCGGACGCGGCCGGTGACGCGCGCGGCGGTAGCCGGGTCCACGGCGAATCCTGCCGCCGGTGCGGCCGGCTCCGCCGGAACGCCGCAGGCGGCGGCCATGGGCAGCAGGGCTGCGGTCAGCAGGGATCGGCACAGCGCGCGCATCCGTTCATTATCGCGCAGCGCGCCGGTCTTGACCGTGCATGGAACGGCCGGGTAACATCAGAGGTTCATTACCCCCGCGTGCCGGTATCGTCTAGGGGTCAGGACGGGTGGTTCTCAGCCATCAAACCGGGGTTCGAATCCCCGTACCGGTACCATCCTTCGCTCGCCTGAAGTGTGAGCGAGCTTCGGATGGCAAGCCACGCGAGCCGCTCGATTTTTTCCCGCGACGGGCGACGCGCTTGAGGTTCTGCTGGAGTTCCCGGACCGAAACCGTGCTTTTCGGCATGTCTGACCACCCGCTGCCTAGAGTGTGAGCTCCGTGCCGGCGCCCTGTTCCGTGGCCCGGCGCAGCACGAGGTCCGCGGCCACGACGTCTTCCACGGCCATGCCCAGGGACTTGAACACAGTCACGTCGGTATCGGCCTGACGTCCACGGGCGCGGCCGAGCACTACGTCGCCGAGTTCGCCCACGATGTGCTGCTCGTCGAACAGGCCGTCGGCCATGCTCATCACGATGTCGCCGGACTCGACGAGGGCGGCGGCGCGCGAGTCCACGTAGAGGCGTGCGCGAGCTACGAGTGCGGGATCCATTTCCCGCTGATCCGGACGGCACGCACCAACGGAGATGACGTGTGCGCCGGGACGCACCCATGCGTTGTCGATGACCGGTGTGGCCGATGAGGTGACGAGCACCACGATGTCCGCGTCGCGGACGGCGGCTTCGGCCGTGTCCATGGCGCGCAGCCGGCCGCCGGCATGTCCAGCCATCTCGGCCACGAACCGCTCGCGGCTGGCCGGACGCGGCGACCAGACGCGGATATCGGACAACGTCCGCACTTCCACCAGCGCCTCGAGATGGCTGCGCGCCTGCACACCCGTGCCGACGATGGCCAGCGAGGATGCTCCGGCGAGCGCCAGATGCCGCGCCGATACGGCCGACACCGCGGCGGTCCTGGCTTCGGTGATATAGCGTCCGTCGAGAATGGCCTGCAGTGC
>CAZZGM010000026.1:5860-15386 GCA_964653955.1 uncultured Bifidobacteriaceae bacterium
GGTTACCAGCTTGGCGCCCAGCCGCGATGGCTGCGGCATGTAGGCCGGCATCAGCCCGAAGAAGGCCTTCGTTGGTCCCACCGACAGCACGGTGCGCACCGGCTGGAGCACATCACCCGCCGAGAAGCGGGCCAGCGCGTCCTCCATGGCCTGAATGAGATCCGACATGGGCAGCAGGTGCTTCACCTGCGCTTCGTTCAGCAAGCGGAAGTGTTGAGACATGAGGTCCGTGACAGCCGTGCGGCCGTGGCAATGGTGTTGGCGTGAATCGTGACGATGGCGTCGATGTCCGGCGCGTAGCCGCCGCTCATCGTGATGGCAACGGGAATGCCGCGCGTGCGGCATCCTTCGAGAACGAGTTCGTCGCGCTGTTTCAGCCCGTCGATGGTGAGCTTCAGCTTGCCCAGCCGGTCGCCTTCATAAGGATCGGCTCCGGCCAGATAGAACACGAACTCGGGCCGATGCTGGTCCAGCACGTGTTCGAGGTGCTCCGCCAGCCGCGACAGATACTCATCGTCTCGAGTGCCGTCCGGCAGGGCCGCGTCGAGGTCGCTGATTTCCTTGCGGAACGGGAAGTTGCTGGCACCGTGCATGGAAAAGGTGAAGACGCTCGGGTCCGCGTTGAAGATGGCCGCGGTGCCGTTGCCCTGGTGCACGTCGAGGTCCACGATGGCAATACGCCGCGCAACGCCGTCACGCTGGAGTGCGCGCGTGGCCACCGCGACATCGTTGAACACGCAGAAGCCTTCGCCGCGATCCGCGAACGCATGGTGCGTGCCGCCGGCAAGGTTGGCCGCCATGCCGTCTTCGCGCGCGGTCGCGGTGGCGGCCAGGGTGGCGCCCACGGACCGGCGCGAGCGTTCCACCATGCCCGGCGACCACGGAAACCCGATGCGCCGTTGTGCGTCGCGCGGAAGCGTGCCCTGGGCGACGGCCTCCACGTATTCGGCCGTGTGCACCAACCGCAGGTCGTCCCAGTCGGCGGCCGGCGCTTCGGCCAGTGCCTCCGCAGGCAGGATGCCCGTCTGGACGATGCGCTGGCGCAGTCCGGAGTACTTCGCCATCGGAAACTTGTGCCCCTCGGGCAGCGGCAGCACGAAGTGATCGGAGTAGAACGCCCTCACGCTCCGGTAGCGTACACCACGCCCGGCTTCGTCCGGTGGCCCTCCGGTCGCCCCGCGTGCGGGCGTTCTCGTGCCGCGTGCGTGTCGCGCGCGGGCTGGCGCGTTACACGGATGATGTCCGCAGCGTACGCACCGCCGGCAGATAATGGCGCGCATGGTTCATCGCATCCGTTCCATCGACGCACATGCCGCCGGCGAACCGCTGCGGCTGGTTGTGGAAGGCCTGCCGGCCCCCGAAGGCGCCACCATGCTCGAGAAGCGCGCGTGGGCCATGAAGCGGCTCGACCACTACCGCAAGGCCCTGATGCTGGAGCCGCGCGGACACGCCGACATGTACGGCGCGCTGCTCACCGAGCCGGTGACGCCCGACGGGCACGCCGGCATTCTTTTCATGCACAACGAAGGCTGGAGCACGATGTGCGGCCACGGCATCATTGCCGTCACCACCATGGCGCTGGAGCGCGGCCTGATGACACTGGATGGCCCGGACATCCGCTACGACACGCCGGCGGGCCGTGTGGTGGCCCGCGCCGCCCTCGTCGACGGGCGCGGCGGCGCGCGCGTGCGCGCGGTGTCGTTCGTCAACGTACCTTCGTTCGTTCACGAGGCGGGCATCCCCGTCACGGCTGGCGGACGCACGCTGCGCGTCGACGTCTCGTTTGGCGGCGCGTTCTACGCCATTGTCGATGCCGAAGCCGCCGGTGTGCCCGTTCTGCCCGCGCGTCTTCCGGAACTGCGCACGCTGGGCATGACCATCGCGCGTGAAGTGGAACGGCTGCGGACCATCGAACACCCTGCCGACGCGGGCCTGCGCGGCATCTACGGCACCATCTTTACCGGACCGCCGCAGGGCGAGGCGCACCTGCGCAACGTCACGATTTTTGCCGACGCCGAAGTCGATCGATCACCGTGCGGCACCGGCACAGCCGCGGTGATGGCCGTGCTCTCCGAGATGGGCGTGCTGTTCGACGATGCGCCGTTCGTGCACGAGTCGATTGTGGGCACCACATTCACGGGCAGAGTGACGGGCCGCACACGCGTGGGTGAACGCGACGCCATCGTCCCGTCCATCGAGGGCAGCGCCTGGATCACGGGGGAACACACGTTCCTGATCGATGGCGACGATCCGTTGAAGGCGGGCTTCAGGCTCTGACCGCACAACACGGGCGTCCGGTACTGCCGTTGCGCTGAAAAAAGAAAGCCGGAACGTCGCCTGCTGGCAATGTCCCGGCTGGAAATAGACGTAACGCCTGACGCGCACACGCTCGCTTCTGCGAGCGCGGCGCTACTTCAGACCGTCGAACGCGCCGAAGTTCATCCTGCCGGCAAACTCGTGCAGCGGTTTCGTATCGCTGATGCCGTCGCCTTCGATGGTGACGAGGAACCGCTTGTTGACGAGGATGTTGAGCTCGCCGTCGTTCGATTCGCTGTTCCACTTCTCGAAGCCGGGCTGCCCGCCCACCGAGACGGCCTTCTCGTAGCCTTCGGTCGACTCGCGGCTGAAGCCGGCGGCCAGCATCATGGACCACGGCGCTGTCAGGAGTGGCGCGAAGCCCGAGTCCACCACCTTGACCTCGATGCGCGCGTCGCCCTGCGTATACCGCGCCTCGCTCTGCGAGAACGGCACGGGCGCCGTCATCCGCTCGCCCCTGGGCTTCTCCATCGTCCAGCCACTCACCTCGGGCAGCATGCCCTGGAGGGCCTGGAACGTGACGGGCTCCACCGTCTTGCCGTCACCACCCGCCATGGCGCCGGCCATGCCGGCCATGGCCTTGGCGAAGTCTTCCATGCCCTTGGCAACGTCACCGCCGGCGGCCTCGGCGGCCCTGTTGGCGGCTTCTACCGCCTTCTCCGCTTCGGCGGCCATGGCTTCCGCCCGCTTCTCTGCGTCCGACTTGCCGCAGGCCACCGAGCCGGCGAGCATCAGCACGGCCGCGACCGTGAACAACTTTTGCATCTCTTGCGCCTCCAGGAACTGAAGACTGCAATGATACGTCAGGGAGGCGCGGCGGAAGATGACGGCAGATAAGACCGTGCAGCGGCGTGCGGCCGGAGTGGCGACCATCGCCTGTCTGGTGTCGGCGGTAGTGGCCGGCGTGGCGGCGCTGGCGCAGCGCAACGGTCCACTACCGGGCCCGCTGCCGCTGTTTCCCGCGGACAACTGGTGGAATCAGGACATTTCGCAGGCGCCGGTGGATCCACATTCGGCTGAGATCATTGCCTTCATCGGCGGCCCGTCGCGCGGCATGCACCCGGACTTCGGCGGCACCGAGTCACCCGGCAGTCACAACATCTACGGCATGCCCTATGTGGTGGTGGGGCAGGATCAGCCGAAGGTGGCGGTGCAGTTCCAGTATGCCAGCGAGAGCGATGGTGTGAACCATCAGACGGGACAGAGTTACCCCTTCTATCCCATTCCGGAACAGGCCATTACGGAACCGTACTGGATTGAAGGCGGGCCTCCGGGCAATGCCGGCGTGGGCGGCGACCGGCACATGCTGATTGTCGACCGCGACCGTCGTCATCTCTACGAGTTGTTCGCGCTGCGTTGGACGGGCACGCGCTGGGAGGCTGGCTCCGGTGCGTTTTTCGACCTCAACACGAACGCGCGCCGTCCCGAAGGCTGGACGTCGGCGGATGCCGCGGGCCTGGCCATTCTGCCGGGACTGGTGCGCTATGACGAGGTGTTTGGACCGGACGACATCCGTCACGCATTGCGGGTGACCGTCCGTGGTGTTCGTAACTACGTGTGGCCGGCGTCGCATCGCGCGGATACCAACCCCGATGGTCCGCCGCTCGGCACGCGACTGCGGCTGAAGCCGAGTGTAAATCTTTCCGGTTATCCGGCATACGTGCAGAAAATATTTCGCGCCATGAAGACGCACGGGCTGATCGTGGCAGATACGGGATCGGACCTGTACGTGAGCGGCGTGTTCGATACGCGGTGGAACAACGGCGTGCTCAACCCGGCGTTCCGATCGATCAAGGCCAGCGACTTCGAAGTCATCCAGCTTGGCTGGCGAGGCAACGCGTGCAGTATGCCCGGTGCGCCAGCGCTGACGGGTACGACAGCGGGTACTGCCGTTGCGCTGGCATGGACTCCTGCCAGTAGCGGCGGTACGGTATCGGGCTACGTACTCGAGGCCGGCCATTCTTCCGGTGGCTCTGAAGTGGCCACGCTGCCGCTTGGTCCAGGCGTGCAGCAGTTCGCGACGTCGGCGGCGCCGGGCACTTACTACGCGCGTGTTCGTGCCACCAACGCATGCGGCAGTGCGGTGTCGAACGAAGTGACACTGATGGTGTCCTCGTCGTGCGTGCTGCCGGGCACACCTGGTGCGCCATCCGCGACGATTGCAAACGGTCGTGTGTCGTTGTCGTGGACCGCTGGCGCGGGTGCAACGCATCACGTCCTGGAGGCCGGGTCGCTGCCAGGCCGGGCGGACCTGGTGAATCACCTCACCAACGGGATAGAGCTCAGTACCGGGACGCCTCCACCGGGCACCTACTTCGTTCGCACACGGGCGCGGAACGCGTGCGGCACGAGCGCCGCGTCGCCGGAGACGATGGTGGCCGTCGGCTGTACCGCGCCCGGGTCCGCGTTCCCGTTGCAGCATGCCGTCGAAGGCCGCCGCGTCAGACTCTGGTGGACGCCTGTTCCCGGCGCGACGGGCTATATGGTGGAAGCCGGCTCGTCACCAGGCGCCTGGAACATTGCATCCCTCCCCGTGGGTGGCAGCGAGGTGTTCGTCGATGCCCCTCCGGGCACCTATTACGTTCGCGTCCGTCCTCTCACGCCCTGCGGTTCTGGCTCGTGGTCGAACGAAGCGACGGTCGAAGTCGGGGCGGGTCACCACATCACCACATCACCACATCACCAGATCACGAAATCTCGTGATCTACCACCCGATCGCCACACCATCCTTCCGTGGGTCTGAGCCGCCCAGAAAGACTTCGGCGTCGTGGTCGATGAGGATGCCCTGGAAGCCGCCCATCTGGCCGCGGCCGTCGATGAGGGTGTGGCCGCGCGCCTCGAGTTCGGCGCGGACATCCGGCGTCACGCCACTTTCCACGGCAAGGTTCGGTTCGACATGGCGGACGCGCGCGGCTTCGCCGGCGGCCTGGATGCCCATGCCGAAGTCCACGAGGTTGGCCACGATCTGCGCGTGCGCCTGGGCCTGATTGTCGCCGCCCATCACGCCAAACGACACCCAGGGCCGTCCGTCGCGCAGCACCATGGCCGGCACCAGTGTGTGCAGCGGGCGCTTGCGCGGACCAATCTGGTTGGGATGTCCTTCGGTAAGCGTGAAGCCAGAGCCGCGGTTGTGCAACACGATGCCGGTGTCGCCAGCAACGATGCCGGCACCGAACGAGGCGAAGAGCGACTGGATGAGCGACACCACCAGGCCCGACTCGTCGGCCACGGTGAGATACACCGTATCGCCGCGATCGCTGCCCGCGAAGTCACGTGTCGCGGAGCGGCCGACGTTCTCTCCAGGAGCATGGACGCCTGCGCGGTCCATCCGGATGGTGAGCCGGCGCTGCCCGGCGTATTCCTTGGAGAGCAGACGATCCAGCACGCCCGCGGGCATGACATCGCGATCCGACAGGAACGCGCCGCGATCCGCAAACGCCAGCTTCTTGGCTTCGGCCACGAGGTGCAGATGGTCGGCACTGTTGTGACCAAGCGAGGCCACGTCGAACCCTTCCAGCACGTTGAGCATCTGCAGGGCCACGAACCCCTGCGTGCTGGGCGGCATCTCCAGCACTTCCACCCCTCGATAGGTCGTCCGGATGGGGGCCACCCAGTCGGCGGTGTGGCTGGCCAGGTCGCTGGCGTCGAGCAGGCCGTCGCGCGCGGCAAGGTCGGCCGCAATGGCATCGGCCAGGGGACCACGATAAAAACCGTCCGCTCCGTCGCGGCCAATGGTTTCGAGGCTGCGCGCAAGTGCCGGGTTGCGGAACACCTCGCCCTCACGCGGCGCACGTCCGCCCGGCAGGAACGTGCGCGCGGCTGCGGGATCTGCCGCCAGCTTCGCGGTCTGCGCCTCCCAGTCCGCGGCCACGAGGGCGGCCACCGGAAACCCGTCGCGCGCGTAGCCCACGGCGGGTTCCACGATCTGCGCCAGCGTTCGCGTGCCGAAACGCGTCTGCAACTGATGCCAGCCCTCCACCGCGCCGGGAACGGTAACCAGCAGCGCACCCGATGACGGCAGCGCCGTCAGTGCGCGGGCGGCAAACACCTCGGGCCGTGCACCGTGTCCCGATCGTCCGCTGGAGTCGAGGCCGTGCACGATGCCCGTGGCCGGATCGTGGACGAGGGCAAACAGGTCGCCGCCAATACCGGTCATCGATGGCTCGACGACGGAAAGCACCGCCACGGCTGTCAGTGCCGCATCCACGGCATTGCCGCCCTCGTGCAACACGCGCAAGGCGGCCGCCGACGCCAGCGTCTGGCTGGTTGCCACCATGCCGTGCCGTCCGACCGCGGCCGAACGGGTGGCGTGCGGCTGTTCATACGGCCGATCGCCGGGAACGCCGTGTGACTGTGCCATGAGCGGTGGATTGTAGCTGACGTGCCGGAAACGCTTTCGCCCAACGGCGCGGCATCGCTCGAACCACGCTGATTTCGGGCGGGCTGCCGACCAAGATCCCGATACAACGCGTCAGGCAAGTGAACTGAGGGACTTAACCGCATCGCTCGCTTGAGTTGGCTACGCCAACGGCGCCGCATCGCTCGAACGACGCCGATTTCAGGCCGGTCGCCGCTGACCAAGATCCCGATACAAACGCGCCACACAAGTGCACTGAGGGGCTAAAATCGCCCGATGGTGCGCGCAGCCCTGCTGTGTGGCGTGCTGGCGTCGTTCGCCATGCCCCTGATGCCTCCGTCGCGTCAGGTCGCGGCCCCGCCGGAGCGTGCCGTGGCGGCAGCGCTCGTTGCGGCGCTGAGACCGCTGCTGCCGTTTCCCGACGCGCGAGAGGACGGGACGCCCTCCGACGGATCGACGGCTGCCGTGTGGACGGTCCGCTGGCCCGGTGTCGACGAGACGCGCGTGGAGGTGATGGCCAACCCCCTGAATGCCGAAAACCGGCGGCGGGCCCTCGACGCCGAGCGCCAGATTCAGGCGGCCGCCATGCGCGCGCAGGAACGCTCGCAGGCTGACTACGAACGGGCGCTCCGCGACTTCGCACGCACCGGCCGCACGGACGCCATCCGCGAAATCTCGCTGCGGGACGATGGGGTGGCGGGAGATAGATACGATGCCGAAAGCCAGCTGACCATCGAGGTGATGGCTGTCGAGGGAGCGATGCACCTGCCGGTGGAAGGCCGCCTCTCGCCGGAGGTGGCCCGGGAGGCGCCCGGACCTGGCGTTACCCTGATGCGTGTGCCCGCGCACGTATACGACGAAGCCGGTCCGGACGATCCCATGCCCTTTCCTCGGTACGCACCCGAGCAGGCCTGGCTCGTGATGGGAGCGGCAACGGCATCGGCTACCGCGCCGTTTGCCGACATCATCGATTCAGTCGACACGCCCGGCCCCGCGCTCATCGTCGAGCAGACGGACGGTTCCAACGCCGCAGTCATCGTCGTGCTGGTCGGCAACGGCGAGTTGCTCGAGCGGATGGTGGAAACCGCTGACTGGAACGCGGTCGCGGCTGTGCTCAGGCGCTGACGCTCACGGTGCCGGCCACGGCGCAATCGCCGTGGCATGGAACGCCGCCATACGAATGGCCGTCCAACCCACAAGGGAGGACAGGCCGATGTTTCGAATTTACGAGTGGAATTTTTCCGCAACCGCCGAAGCCGTTGTCGGTGCGCTGCTGGCGTTCACGCTGCTGATCATCACGTTCGTCTGATGTGGCGTTCGCACGTCACGACCGATCCGCGGCGGCAAGGTAACTCTTCCGCGCGCGGACGGTCATGCCGCTGCGGTTGACCCGGACATCCAGCTTGTGCACGCGGCCATCGAGATTGGCCGGTGCGAAACCAATCAGATACTGGCTCCGCAGTTCCTGAGCCACGCGCGTGAAGGTGGGCGACAGGTCCACCGTCTGCTTCAGTTCGAAATACCCACCGCCGGTTTCTTCGGCAATCTTCCGCAGGTCGCGCGCCGGCCGCGTGCGAACGACACGCATGCCATTGAAATATTCGGATTCGAGTCCGATGGCATACACCATGACTTCTTCGTCGCGGGCGCGGTTGAGTACCGTGCCGAAGCGCGTGCGGCTGGAGGTGTCTTCGCCGTCGGTGAAGACGAGGATGACGCGGCGGCCATCGATGTCCTTCAATTCGTCGAGGCTGGTGGCAATGGCGTCGTTCAGGCGCGTCGGGTTGCCGAAATAAAGATCGTCGAGCGCCGCGATGAGCGCGTCGCGATCGTTGGTGAACTCGCCGCTCAACTGAATCTTGTCGTTGAAGGCGCCGACCTGCGCGCGGTCGACGGGCAGCAGCCGCAGCAGGAACTGTTCGGCGGCCTGATTGAGCAGCTTCAGGTTGGCCGTCATGCTGGCGCTGGTGTCCATCATTACGACCACGGTGAACGGCTGCGGGTCGCTGGAGAACAGTGCTATCTCCGCGGGCTTGCCGTTGTCGAGCACGGTGAAGTCGTCCTGCTGCAGATCGGGCACGAGCCGTCCGCTGTTGTCCAGCACGGTGGCGTAGATGGGCACCGTGCGGACCGAGGAGCGAAAAATGGGCTGGTCCTGACCGGCCGGTGCGGCGGCCAGGGCCGCTCCTGCCAGGGCAACGGCAAGCAGGGGAACGAGCGCCGGACTCTTCATGGCCCCATCTTACCCAGTCTGGCCGTATGCTGGGCACATGGACCCGGGCCTGTGCGGACGCTGCCGGCACTGCCAGCTCGTCGAAACCTCCCGCTCCGTCTTCTACCTCTGCCGCCTCTCGTTCAGTGATGCCCGGTTTCGCAAATATCCGCCGATTCCCGTGCATGTGTGCGCCGGGTTCACGCCGGCTGAGGCAGTGCCGGCCAATCCGGACCGGCCGCCCCGGCCGGTCTAGAAAAATCGACGATATGGTCCGCTCGTGGCCTGTATCGTCGATTCCTGAAGCGCCCGTTCCGCAGGACCGGGCCGGAATATGCCGCTGAGCGCCAATGTCGGCAGTTGAGGTTTCGTTGAGACGGTCCGCTAGTCGGCGCGAACGGCCGCCATGGGGTCGATGTGCAGGGAACGGTCTAGAGGCGCCCAGCACGACAGCACGCCGAGGGCGCCAAGGATGGCTGCGACGCCGGCAATGACCATCGGATTGCGCGGCGACGCCTGGTAGACGATCGCTGCCAGGAGAGGCGCGGCCGCCATCGCCACACCCACGCCAACGGCTGCGCCGAGCGCCGTCGGTGCCAGCCGCGCCGACGTGGCCCGCCTGGTACTCGGACGCGCGGTGG
>CAZZGM010000027.1:0-2396 GCA_964653955.1 uncultured Bifidobacteriaceae bacterium
CCTGGGGCTGGTTGGCCCCGAGGAGGGGATGTATGAGCCCTGGGAGTCGCTGGAACCGGAAACGATTGAGGCCATCGAGCAGCTCGAAGCGCGGCCCGACGAGCCATCAGAGCCCGAGGATGACGAGGTAGCGCAGGCTTCCATCGCCCGGCTGGCGCCCGATGTGTTTCCCGACTTGCCCGCGGACGTTCGGTTGCATCTCGAACGGCTGAACTGCACGATTCCCCAGTCCTGGTTCGACGAGCAGCCTCACAACGTGGTGCGGGGCCGCTTCACGGACGCGGCAACCACCGACATTGCGATCCTCTGTTCGGATGGTCAGGCGTCGAAGATTCTCGTCTTTCGTGCGGGACAGACGGTGCAGGTGGACGAACTGGCGTCGTACGCCGACGATACCTACGTGCAGCGTGTCGATGAGCAGACGTCCGCGTTCTCACGTGCATTGGGCGTGGCGACGCCGGCAGACATCCAGGAACACCATGACGCGTACGGAGGTCCAACGCCGCCGCCTCTCGATCACGACGGGATCAACGACATGTTCGTCGAGAAGGCGTCGGTCGTCTGGTACTGGCACGACGGGCAGTGGCTGCGCCTGCAAGGAGCGGACTGACCCGAACGACGCCGAAAATCGAGGTCATGACCTGACCCCAACAGATCAGCGCGCCTTCGCCAGAGCAATGAGCTGTGCGGTGGAGCTGTCGTGGCTGCCGGACGTGCCGCCATCTGCCAGCTCACCAGCAATCCGTTTCGCCAGTTGCTTGCCCAGTTCCACACCCCACTGGTCGAACGAGTTGATGCCCCACAGCGCGCCCATGGTAAACACCTTGTGCTCGTACATCGCCAGCAGCATCCCCAGCGTCCGCGGCGTCAGCTTCCGATAGACGATGGTGACCGAGGGGCGGTTGCCGGGGAAGACCTTGTGCGGGAGAAGACGCTCCAGCGCCTCGTCCTCCAGCCCCTGCGCGGCCAGTTCGGCGCGGACGGCGGCCTCGTTCTTCCCGCGCATCAGCGCTTCGCTTTGCGCGAAGCAGTTGGCGAGCAGCAGCCGGTGGTGCGGCTCCTGCGGATAGGGCGATTCGAGGCCGACGAGGAAGTCGCACGGCACCAGCCGCGTGCCCTGATGCAGCAGCTGATAAAAGGCATGCTGCCCGTTCGTACCCGGCTCTCCCCAGACGATGGGGCCAGTGGCTACGGGCACGAGGCGGCCATCTCGATCGACACGCTTGCCGTTACTCTCCATGTCGAGCTGCTGGAGGTAGGCAGGCAGACGATGGAGGAGCTGCTCGTACGGCAGTACTGCATAACTGTCGATGCCGTGCGCGCTGGCATACCACGCGCCCACCAGGCCCAGGACCATCGGGATGTTCTGCTCGATGGGCGCCGTGCGGAAATGTTCGTCCATGGCGTGCGCGCCATCCAGCATCTCGGCAAACCGATCGAAGCCTACCGCCACCGCCACCGGCAGGCCAATCGACGACCACACCGAGTAGCGCCCGCCAACCCAGTCCCAGAAGCCGAACATCTGCTTCGGAGAAATCCCGAAGGCCTTCACTTCGCGGTCGTTGGTGGACACGGCCACGAAGTGTTTCGCAATATGCGCTTCGTCCTGCGCGTGTGAGAGGAACCACTGACGCGCCGTCCGCGCGTTGGTCATGGTTTCTTCAGTGGTAAAGGTCTTGGACGCGACAATGAAGAGCGTGGTGCGCGGGTCGAGGTGCTTCAGCGTCTGGCCGATGTGAGCGCTGTCGACGTTCGACACGAAGTGCAGCCGCGGGCCGTCCGCGTACGGCTCGAGCGCGGCCGTCGCCATTGCCGGTCCCAGATCCGAGCCGCCAATGCCGATGTTCACGACGTCGGTAATGGTGCCGCCGTCGTACCCCGTCCAGTGCCCACTGCGTAGCGCGTGGCTGAACGCTTCCACATGAGCGAGCGCCGCGCGCACGCCGGGCATGACGTCACGGCCTTCCAGGTTCACGGGCGTGGGCGTGCGGTTCCTGAGGGCGGTGTGTAACACCGCGCGGTCTTCGGTGACGTTGATGCGTCCGCCCTTCAGCATCTCGTCGCGCAGCACCTCCACACCCGTCGCGCGCGCCAGTTCCACCAGCAGCCCCATCGTCTCGTGCGTGATGTGCGTTTTGGAGTAGTCGACGGTCAGCTCGTCGTCCAGGTGAAGGGTGTAGGTGCGGGCGCGATCGGGATCGGTATCGAACAGGTGTGAGAGCGTGCGCGTGGCATCTGCGACACGCGGCGTGGGGCGTGAACCAGGCCGCGCCGGTGCGTCCGCCTGCAGCCGCCACGTTCGGGCGTGATCCAGCACCGCCTGCCATGCGGGAGGCACCGGGCGGGCATCGGCCCACAACGATCGCGCGTTCGAAGGCGGCTTCCGCATGTGGGCC
>CAZZGM010000027.1:2406-6804 GCA_964653955.1 uncultured Bifidobacteriaceae bacterium
GGGCGGGCGTCGGCCCACATGCGGAAGCCGCCTTCGAACGCGCGATCGTTGTGGCCGCGGCGAATCCGTTCCGGCAGCTCGTCGAACAGGCGCGCGTTTCCGCCGCCCAGCACCACATATTCAGCAGCCACGGCGGCGCGCAGGTGTTCGGCAGCGTCGAGTACGGTGTCGCGCCAGGCATCGGTGCCGAGCGCTTTGCGGCCGTGCTGGCCGCAATAGTCCTCGAATGTCTTGTCGCGATAGGGCAGGTGCGCGAGTTCGAGCGGGACGATGTGGCCTTCGTCGACGAGGGTGGTGCCGAGGCCCGAACCAAGGCCCAGAAAGAGCATGCGCCCGCCTTCGTCGCTGCCGAGCGCCTGCATGGCGGCGTCGTTGATGAGGCGCGTTGGCACGCCCAGCGCCGCCGAGAAGTCGAATCCGACCCAGCCCGGCCCGAGGTTCCAGGGTTCTTCCATCACGGCGCCGCGGAGGATGGGGCTGGGAATGCCGATGCTGGCGACGTCGTATTCCCAGTCGCGGCCGTGAGACCTGATGCCCTCCACGAGCTGCTCCGGCGTAAACGCCGGACCGGAATCGAATCGCCGCGGTTCGTCCGCGCCCGTCACGAACAGCTTGACGTGCGTGCCTCCGACATCGACCACCAGGATGCGCATGCGTGCAGGATAGCTGACATGCGGCTGTGGTGTCCGACTGCTGCTATTCTCGATGGATGACCCTGCTCGATTCCCTCAAGCGTTATACGGTGGTCGTGGCCGACACGGGCGACATCGACGCCATCCGCCAGCACCAGCCCCAGGATGCCACCACCAACCCGTCGCTCCTGCTCAAGGCGGCTCGTCAGCCGCAGTACCGCGCCATTGTCGACGAGGCCAGGAAGGCGGCAGCGGCCGGCGGCGGAACACCGGCGGCGCAGACCGAAGCGTTCATGGACCGGCTGGCCGTGGGGTTTGGACGGGAGATCCTGCAGATCATTCCGGGCCGCGTCTCGACCGAGGTGGACGCGCGCCACAGCTTCGACACCGAGGCCACCATTGCCAAGGCCCGGCACCTGGTGACGCTGTATGACGGGGCGGGCGTGTCACGCGAGCGCGTGCTCATCAAGATTGGCAGCACCTGGGAGGGGATCAAGGCCGCGGAAGTGCTCGAGCGCGAGGGGATCCACTGCAATCTCACGCTGCTGTTCAGCTTTGCGCAGGCCGTGGCGTGCGCCGAAGCGGGCGTCACGCTCATCTCGCCGTTCGTCGGACGCATCTACGACTACTACCGCAAGGAGCGTGGCGAGGAGATTCCCATCGATGAGGACCCTGGCGTCCAGTCGGTGACGCGCATCTATCACTACTTCAAGAAGTACGGCTACCGTACCGAGGTGATGGGCGCGAGCTTCCGTCGGCTGGAGCAGATCACGCGTCTGGCGGGTTGCGATTTGCTGACCATCTCTCCCGATTTGCTGGAGACGCTGCAGGCCACCGAGGGCGATATGCCCCCCGCACTGACGGTGGAGGCGGCCCGTGCCAGTTCGGAACCGCGCATCACCCTGGACGAGAAAGCCTACCGCTGGCTGCACAACCAGGACGCCATGGCCGTCGAGAAGCTCTCGGACGGCATCCGCCGCTTCGACGAAGACGCCCGCAAGCTGGAGCACTGGGCCGGCCAGCTGGCCTGAGGTCATCCTGGCGCCGAACCGGCGCTACATCCAGTCGCACGTGTTCGGCGACCTCCTGACGCGGCAGGTGATTGGCGAGCTGCGCGTCACGTTCTGACACTGGTCACTCGCCGGCGTCGCCTGGCGAGCCGCCAAGACGGCCGATGGCCGCCAGCAGGTCGGCGCCGCGTGCCTGGCGGAGAGGGGCCCAGAGATCACCCTTGTCCGTCAGCCGCGCGGGCATGGTGTCGATGGTGAACTGCTCTGGTGAGAGGCTCTCGTACACTTCTTCCCACGCCAGTGGTGTGGACACGCCGGCAAACGCGCTCGCCCGTGCGCTGTAGGCACACGCCAGCGTCTTGCCTTCGATGTTCTGGAGGTAATCCACGTACACCGTACCGGCCCGCCGCTTGCGCACGGTGCGTTCCACGGTGGCGACCTTCGGATGTTGCGTGGCAACGAGGGTGGCAACAATCTGGCAGAAGAGCATGCCCGCGTCGTACGGGGTGTCCGGCGGCAGCGGAATAAAAATGTGAACGCCTTCCGAGCCCGAGGTCTTCGGGTAACTGGCGACGCCGGCGCGCTCCAGCACCTCGTGGACCCAGCGGGCCACGTCCAGCACGTTGCCAAAGGTGGCGCCCGGCTGCGGGTCGAGGTCGATGGCTACCTGATCGGGCGTGGCCAGCGCATCCACCGTGGAGAAGAACGGGTCCATCGAGATGGACGCCAGCTGCGCCATGTACAGCAGCGTCTTGAGTGAGCCTCCCACCAGTCTCGCTGGCACATCATCGTCCGGCAGCGTCTCGATGCGGACACCTGACGGTACCGGTTCTGGCGCGCGGTGCTGATAGAACGCCTTGCCGGTGACGCCGTTGGGCAGACGTTTCATGACGAGCGGACGATTGTCGACGACCGGCAGGATGGCTGGCGCGACCCGGACGTAGTAGCGCAACAGGTCGCCCTTGGTGCGGCCGGAGTCGGGCCAGAACACCTTGTGCAGGTTGGTGATGTCGAGCGTGTCGCCGTCGGGCAGCGTGAGGCGTCCGTCCTTACCTGTACGCTCCAGCGTCTCGAGTTGTTCGATTAGAGCCGCGGCTTCTTCAGGGCTGAGAAGATCGGTGGGAGGAGGCGCGGGAGGGGCGCCTGGGGATTCGTTACGCGCGGACTTCCCGCGTGTGGGTCGCGCCGTGCTGGATGTCCGCGCGGCGCCACCGGCCGCGCTCCGCGAAACGGGCGCGGCACCACGCGGTATCTCGATGTCCTTGTCGTCGCGCACGCCCAGATAGGCTGGATGACGCAGACGCCCTTCATCGGTCTTTTCCGCGTAACGCACCTGGACGATGAGCTCGGGGCGAACCCAGTGAGTGCGGCGTGCGAGCGATGCGGGTGTCTCGTCGAACGGCGAGCTGCTGGAGCGCAAGGGTTCGAGCAGAGTCCAGAGCCGCTGGATCTCCTGGTGCGTGAATCCCGTGCCGACATCGCCCGCGTACTCGAGCCGGCGCGTGCTGGTCTTGCGAGTGCCGTGCGGGCCGTTTTCGGCCACGGCACCGAGTACCAGCGCGCCGAACCGCGCGCGCGTGCCCTGCGGACTGGTGTAGCCACACACGATGAAGTCGTCGACGTTCTGGAGCTTCAGCTTTCGCCACTCCGGACTCCTGCGGCCCGTCCGGTAAGGCGACCGTGCCACCTTCACCAGCAGACCTTCCCATCCTTCGCGCTTCGCCTGTTCGAGCAGCGGCCGGCCCTCGTCCGCCGCTTGCACACTCAGGCGCAGCGGACCGCTGTCGGATACGGGGTGGTCGGTCAGCAGTCGTTCGAGCGCGGCGCGGCGTTCGGAGAGCGGGTGCAGCCGCAGGTCGGCGTCGCCGTGTACCAGCAGATCGAAAATCACGAGCGCGGCGGGCTGTCGATCCGGAGGCAGGATGGGCTTGCGCGACTGGTAGTCTGGGGCGCGGACGTTGATGCGGTGCTGCAGCGCCTGAAAGCCAAGCGGTCTGCCCGATGCGTCGAGCGCGACGATCTCGCCGTCGAGAATGACGCCTTCGTCCAGGTGATGACTCCATTGTTCGAGAGCGGCGGCAATTTCCGGAAACTGGTCCGTCTTTTCGTTGCCGTTACGTGACCAGAACCGTGCGCGTGTGGACGGGCCACCGGTCACCTCGACAATGGCGCGGATGCCGTCGTACTTGGGCTCGAAGAGCAGACCCTTGCCGTGCAGCGGCGGCTCCGGAGTGCCGCCCACGGCTAGCATGGGACGCAGGGTGGACGCGTTGACGGAGGACACGGGCCAGCAGCACTCCTCTATGGATCAGGGCCGCGTGTGCCACAACACCGCGCCGCTCTCGGGATAACGCTGGAGCGGGGTGCCGGCGTTGGGCGTGAACGACTGCCTGACGTACAGGTAGTCAGGCGGCGGCTCGTCACCCGGCACGATGTATACGTCGTACCGGACGTCAGCGTTCGACTGCCGGTCCGCATAGTACTGTGCAACCGGAAGGTACATCCACTCCGCACCAATGCGCACGACGCGTGGGGCCGTGCGTCCACCTGGAGGGCTGCTGTCCAAATCGGACTGAATGGCTGCCAGCATCGCCGGCGTAGCCGCATCGGCCTGCCAATCGAGCGTGCGCCAGAGGTTGAAGGTGTTGAACGCGTGTGCCGTGGCGCCCACGGCCAGTGTCATCATGACGGCGGTGGCGGCCACACGCGCAGTACGGCCCAGCGAGGCAACGCTGTCGGCTCCGGTGACGAGCAGG
>CAZZGM010000027.1:6814-15099 GCA_964653955.1 uncultured Bifidobacteriaceae bacterium
GAGGGCCGCGAGTCCCCAGCCCCGGTGGCTGATGAGCAGGGCCAGCAGGAACGGAAGCAGGCCAATGGCCGTTCGGCCCGTGAGATAAGGCGTGCCGAGCAGGTGATGCTGCACGGCCACCTGCACCGCCACGAGCGTGACGACACCGAGAGGAACCAGCGGTACACGGGTGATCGCGTCGCCAGTTGTGCGGCGCAGGAAAAACGCCATCACCGCGGCCAATGCCACGACGGCAACGAATCCAAAGGCCCATGCCGCCTGGTCGGCGTGGTACTCCATGCCGTATGCCGTGCCTTTCACCAGCGAGCCGAACGTGTCGGGCAGCACACCCTCGCTGCCGCCGAAATACAACTGGGCGTTGCGCCGCATCAGGTAGACCGGCGCCGCCACGATGCTGGCGGCCGCCATCGATGCCGAGGCCAGTGCCCAGGTGTCGCGTGCCGGTGCGATATTCAGACGGATGACCGCGTGAACGATCAGAAACAGCCCCAGCCCCAGAACAGAGAGCCCGGCCACGGCTGCCAGCGTGTAACGAGCCACGACCGGCGCCTGCCGTGCCGTCGTGCTCCAGTTCACCGTGTCTGCCAGCGCCGGATTGGCCGGCCTGGGCGCCGCGAGATAGGGGCTGGCCAGCAGCACCCGGTGGCTTGCCTCCGGATTGGCAATCGTCCAGTGCCCGGGCAGCTGATGCGTGCGCGCGAACACGTGCCGTCCAATCTGCACTTCGAGCCGCGCCAGGTTGTCGTCTACCGAAACAGGCAACTCCAGGCGAAGTCCCCACGCGTCCCGGACCTCGCCCGTGCGCCACACGCCTTCGTCGATGCGTGGGATTTCGCGGAGACGGCCGCGCGGGTCGGTCCTGAACACCTGAATCGTATCGAGTTCCTCGGACGACAGACCGAACGCGCGGACGGTGATGGGCGAGAACCACTCCTGTGACAGCGAGCGCTCACGGGCGAAGACGAGCGCGGTAAAAAGCGTCGTGGCAATCAGCCACGACGCCACGAGCCCACGCGACCAGCCTGGCGATCGCCCTGTCGACGTCTCCGCCTGCGACTCCCACTGGAGAAACGGCAGACGCAGCGCCGCCACACCCACAATGGCGAGGAGGATGGACAGAGTCGAGAAGTTGGCCGCCACCGCGAGCACGGCCAACACGAGTGCCCGGCGCAGGTCGCGGCTGCTGGTGTTGTCCGATACGGCGTACGTCATCCAGCGCGTGAGGCACACCAGACTGGCGGTCAGCGCGCCCAACGCCAGTCCATAGCCGCGGCTGAGCGACAGGTAATCCATCAGGTATGGATTGGCAGCAAACAGCACGAGGCCGGCCAGACCAATGGCTTGATGGCGTGTCCGTGTCGCCAGACGGGCCGCGGCGATCAGAAACGCGACGCCGGCCAGCACGCTGGGTAGACGCAGTGCCCACGGGCTGTCGCCGAACATGGCATGGGACAGCCGGCTCAGTATCGAATTCAGCAGATGGTTCGTCGCGACGCCGAAGTCGACGAGCGCCCAGAAGTCGCCGCGGACATATCGCACCAGGCTGGCCGCCTCGTCGTAGGTGAATGGTACCCACGCGGCACGAGCCAGCAGATAGCTGCCCGCGACGAGCGCCACCAGCGTGCACACCGTACGATCCAGTAGCGCCGAGCGCTGGTTGCCAGCGGCGCGTATCAACGAAACCTCGAGTGCCGACATGGGCGTGCATCGGCGTGTTCCGGCCGGGTCATTCGGCACGGGCACTCTGGAACTCGACGATACCATCCAGCAGGATTCGTCATCGGGCCACCCACGACGGCGCGCGGTCGTTCCCGCCTCCCGAGGTGAGACGAAAAGCCTCTGTGTTGCCGGGGGTATCCACGCGCACGACGAACAGGTCCCAGTTGGCCGAGAGACCTGACTGTGTTGAACCCGCCACCGCCAGCCAGCGTCCATCCGGTGACCACGACGGGTCGCTCAGCGCCTGCAGGCCGTCGACGGCAAGCGTACGCGTGCCTTCGGTGGCCACGTCCAGGACTTCGACGAACCACTCGTGTTGCGTGATACGCGTGAAGGCCAGGTGCGAGCCATCCGGTGACCAGCGTGGACGCACGGCGTGACCGGGTGGCGAGGTGAGAATGCGCGGCGCACCGCCGCCGATATCGGCCACGGCAATCGCCAGTCCCGTGTCGGTACCTGCCGTGTAGGCCACACGGCGTCCGTCCGGCGACATCGACGGTTGCAGTGCACGATGCGGCAGCGCCAGCAGACGTGTGGCGGCGCCTCCGCTCGCGTCCACGCGCAGCACGGCCTCCGGTCCATCGAGTGCGCTGGACAGCAGCAGACCGTGGCCGTCCGGTGTCCAGGCCGGATGCCGCTCGAAGGCGTCGTTGGACGTCACGCGGTGGATCGTGCCGCCGGAGAGATCCATGATGGCAATGTCGTAGGTGTTGCCGTCGAAGCGGGTCGTGGTGAAGGCCACACGCGTGCCGTCGGGCGACACGGCCGGGTCTTCGTCCCGGTGATCGGCACCGGTGGTGAGAGGACTGACGTCTCGTGTGGCGATGTCCAGCAGGAACAGCTTGTCGCGGCCCAGCCTGTCACTCTCGAACACGAGGAAGCCACCGAGATCGGCGGGAGGACCAGCTGCGAGGACGGCATGTTCGGATGCCACGGGTGGTGGGGCTTCGTACACCCAGAGCGACACGGGCGGGCTCACCTTCGACAGGTTCGAGTACACCGGATCCAGATCCAGGCCGCTGGCCAGCATGCGGCGCCACAGGGGCGGCGCCGGGCGTTCCAGCGTCACGGCTTCACGGAAGCCGGCACCGGCAATGGCGCGAGTAACCTGGCCGAGTGGCGACTGCTCGGGCCGTTCGTGCCAGTAGGTGTTGAAGACGAGCGCGTCTGCATTCCAGGTCAGCAGGCTCTCAGGGCCGCCGTATCCCACCATCCGGTGCTGGTAGAGAAGCAGGTTGGGAAGGTAGTGGGGCGTACCGACCCCAACGACCAGCGGATCCGGCGGCAGGTTCTCCAGCATCCACGCTTCCAGTTGCAGGCGCGTATCGGTGGCCTGCAACCACGCCAGGTATGCGGTGGGCCACAGCGTCGCGACCACGAGTACTGCGGCGACGCGGCGCCGCATCGCGGACTGGTGGACGAGTTGCAGCAGCCAGTCGGCGCCAACGGCGGCAAACAGCGCGACGAACGGAACCACCGCGACCAGGAAGCGGTCGTACACATAGCCGACCACCCCGACGAACGTGATCAGGTAGGCCGCCGGCATCACCTGCAGAATGACGAGTTGCCGATAACGGCGGCCGTGACTGGCGACAATGCCGACACCGAAGACGGCGAAGGTCACGACGAGCAGACCGCACGCCTGGCCCGCCACGGCAGCGGTGGTCAGCGTCAGCGTGCCGAACCCCGCGGGTGTGGCCGGGAACATGCGGAACGGAGCCGACGCCGGGCCGGTAATGATGGCCACATGGCCGCGCACGCCCTCCAGGTTCCACCACACGCCGGCAATCACGCTGTAGGCGAGCAGGCAGGCTGCGAGGCCCGCCCACAGCCGGGCGTCCGTCAAGGTGCGCGCGATGCGCTGCAGGGGCGCATGTGCCGCCGTGTGCCGCCACGACAGCCACAGCAGCACCAGCGCCGCACCGGGAAAGTAGCCGTACGCCTGATCCTTCGTGGCAATGGCGGCGGCCGCCGTCGCACCCAGCAGGGCATAGGATCGCCAGTGGGCTGTGCCGATGGCACGCAGCAGCGCCAGTGCCGAAGCGGCCACCCAGAAGGTGTAGGCCATGTCGACGTTGGTCGTGCGGCTGTAGAAGGCAAAGATCGGTACGCCCAGCGCCATGACGGGCGCCAGCCAGCGGGCGCGCGCGCCAATCGTGATGTCCGCCAGCAGCGCCGTGGCCAGCAGCGTCAGCCAGCCGTATGCCGCCGACACCAGACGATCGAGCGTGTGCATGGCGGCGAGGACTCGCGGATCCGAGAAGGCGAGCCACTCGCGCTGCTCGAGCAGGTGCAGCGGCAGGTTGACGAGACCGAGCACGTAGAAGTGCAGCGGCGGATACAGGTGGTGCCAGCCGTTGCCGAACGACTCGCGCACCGCGCCAATGATGTCGCGCGGATGAATCTCGTCCGGCCCCCAGCCACGCCACGGATGCGTGCCGACGTCCACCGTTGCGGCCAGCAGCGGTAGACCGACGAGAGCCAGTAGACCCAGCTCACGCCAGCCGAGCACCACGCGCAACTGCCGCTGTGCCAGACGTTCGAGCAACCGCGCCGCGGCCAGCATGAGGCCCGCCAGCATCCACGCCCCCCACGCCAGGCCGATCTGCAGCGGATAGGAGAGCGCCTTGCTCACACGCCGGAAGGGCGGTGGTGGCGTGCCATCGGGCATGAAGGCAACGGCTTCGAAGTTCTCGCGCCATTCCGGCCGCGCCCACGACATCCGGAGGATGCCGTCGCCGCCGCGCTGCACATAACGCAGCCGGAAGGGATGCAGGCCGGCATCGAGCACCACCGGCACCATCCACTCTCCCGCACCACGATGCGTGCGTTCGTCCAGCACCAGCACATCGTCCACCCACACCGCCACCCCATCGTCGGCCCGGAAGCGCAGGCGATAGGTGCCTCCGGTGGAAGCGGCGAGCAGGCCCTCCCACTCGGCCAGGAACGGCGCGCGCGGGTCAAAACCATGTGCTTCGGCGAGTTGCAGGGGATCCAGTGACGCGTCGAGCACGGTGTCCGCCGGACGCTCGCTGCCTTCCTGCCACACGGTGGCGGCAAGATGCCCGTCTGGCCGCCACTGGCGCGTGTAGTGCAGGGCCCAGACGGATGCGAGCAGCAGCACGACACCGGCCACGGACCAGAGCGCCAGCATCGGGTGGCGATTCAGGCGCAGGAAGAACACCCTGCGGTGGTCGTGTGATGGAGAAGCCGGTGCCAGGCGGTCGGGCGGTGTCACCGAGGAGCGCAGTATATCGAAGTGTGCGAGTTCAGCAGGCTACTGCAGGCTGCCGCGTACCGGGAACACCGCGCGAATGCTGTTGTAGAACGTCTCGGCCATCCGCTGATATCCCGCCGGCGATGGATGCAGGCCATCGTCACCCATGAAGGCGCGATTGTTGCCAAATGCCGCGTAGAGGTCCACGACGTGCACGTTCTGCATGCCGGCGACGAGCCGCTTCAACTCGTTGTTGTAGGGGACGATTTTTTCGGTGGAGTTGTGCCGCTCGCGGGGCGGCCGGTTGGGACCGCCGGGATCGAACGAGTAATAGGTTTGCGGCATGGTGGCCAGCAGCACGGTGCAGTTGAACAGGCGGGCCGTCTGCACCATGTGATGCACGTTGGCAGCCGTCTGTTCGATGCTGGCGCCGAAGTTCAGGTCGTTGATGCCTTCGAGCAACATCAGCACCTGCGGGCGCTGCTGATCGAGCCTGCCGGGCAGGCGGTCGATGCCGTTGCGGGCCGTTTCGCCGGGGCTGCCTTCATTGAACACGGTGAACGCCTGGGGCGCGTGATAGTGATTCAGGCCGTTGCGCAACAGCGTCGGATACGAGCCGGCTTCGTCGGCCAGGAACATGCCCTCGAAAATTTCGGAGAGCACGCCTGCGGTGATGCTGTCGCCGAAGGCCATGAACCGCGTCGCGCCCAGCGCCTGGGGCGGCGCGTCGATGATGGTGGTGGGAGCGGCCTCCGGACCGCTGGACGCGGCACCCACGGTGTAGGCACCGCTACCCGACAAGGCCGAGGGACTGGTGGGCGTGGTGGTGCAGGCGCCGAGGACTGCGGCCAGAATCAGGGCACCCAGCAGGCGCCCGATGGTAATGGAACGACCGTACACCCCACTAGTGTAGTGGACCAGCCGGGCCGCGCAAACCGTCAGGCGGGCGCCCGGAACAGCGACCGGACATTGACCGCGGTGGACGTCAGTCCTGCCGCATCCCCCAGCCGGCGCACCAGGTCGGGCGGCCGGATGAGGAATTTCCATTCGTCGGCGCGGGTGCCGAGAGGCGTGAGGGCCTGGACCCACGACGGCCACCAGGGGGCTACCGCTCGCGCCAGGGGTTCCAGAATCAGGAAGCCACACCCCCGGTGCGCGGCGCCGGTGATGACTCGCAGCAGGTCCGTCCGCTCCTCACCGGTCAGTTCGTTGACGACGTGACCGGCAACGATGAAGGCGGGTGTCCGCGGTGGTGAGAACCGCGCGGCGTGCCCCTTGCGGACGGTTGCCCGCAGGCCGAAGTTTGCGTAAGTGTGGCGTGCTTCGTCGAGCGCCCACGGATGCGTGTCGATGCCGGTGACATCGCGCGCGCCCGTCCACGCGGCAGCCGCGGCGCCAACCGCGCCCGTGCCACACCCGAGGTCCACCACGGGGAGTGCCTCGCCGCCGTGTGCGGCCGTTGGCTCGGGAAACACCGTCGAAAGCACCGCCGTGGCCGCGAGGAAATGCAAGGGGGCGTAATAGAGGGCAAACGCCGCACGTTTTCCGGCACCGTCGAGCGCCCGGCCGTTGGCCAGCGCCGTGTGGCGGCGTTCCACGTAAATGGACGACAGGGCCCGCAGGGCACGGCTGACCTCGGAGAAACGCAGGTCCGAGAGATGGCGCTGCTCGAGGTTGACCAGCCAGGCATCGGGAACGGAAACGTCGACGGGGTGCGTCACGATGCGTACAATTATCGGACCTTGACCAAACGGCGCTGGCTCATCGTCTCCGGCGCGCTGCTGGTGGCCCTGTCCGGGACACTGGTGTGGATGGCCACGCGGCTCGAGCCGCGGATGCGTGCCGAGGTGGAGCAGGTGCTTTCCCGCCGGCTCGACAGCACCGTCACACTCGACGCGCTCGACCTGCGGCTGTGGCCGTCCCCGGCCGTATCGGGCGGCGGCCTGGCCATTCGATATCAGGGGCGTACCGACCTGCCGCCGTTCGTGGCCGTACAAGCGTTCCACGGCAGTATCAGCTGGTCGGGGCTCGTGCGGCGGCGCGTGTCGTCCATCGAGGTGGATGGCCTCGAAATCAACATCCCGCCCAGGCGCCGCGCCGAGATGCCGTCACTGGGGGGCGGCAACGACAACGAGCGCGGCAGCGCCACGAACGACGGACGCGACAACGACAACGGCGAACGCGGGAACGGGCGGGGCTCGGCCCGCGACTTTTCGATTGCCGCGTTGACGACCACGAACGCGAGGCTGTCCATCCTTCCGCGCGAGGAGGGCAAGGACCCGCGCGTGTTCGACATCTTCTCGCTGCGCATTACCGATTTGTCCTTCGACGGTCCGGCCACGTTCGTGGCGTCGCTGACCAACCCGATACCCGAGGGGCGCATCGAAGCGGAAGGGACCCTGGGACCACTTGGCAGCGAGCCGGCGGCCCTGCCGGTCGGCGGACAGTTCACCTTCGACGCGAACCTCGGCACCATCAAGGGCATTGACGGTGCGCTCGACGCCACCGGACGGTTCGAAGGCCCGCTGGACCGCATCGTTGCCGCGGGCGAGACCAAAACGCCGGACTTCCGGATCCCGAAACTCAGGGCGCGCGCGCTGCCGCTCGAAACCACGTTCCGCGCCGTTGTCGATGGCACCAGCGGTGATGTGCAACTCGAACGCGTGGACGTGCGCCTGGCAGAGTCCACATTCCTCGCCAGTGGCAGCATTGTCGGGACGAAAGGCATCAAGGGAAAACGCGTGGTGCTCGACGTCACGGCAGACGGCGCGCAAATGGAAGATGTGATGGCGCTGACGGTGCGCGCTCAGCCCGCGCCCATGACCGGCACGCTGCAACTCACCACGGCCTTCGATTTGCCGCAGGGCGACGAGGATGTCATCGACAAACTGAAGCTCGCGGGCAAGGTCACCATCCGGCGCGCGCGGTTCACGAGTGATGCCGTGCAGGACAAAGTGGACGACCTGAGCCGGCGCGCCCGCGGACAGCCCGGGAACGAATCCGTGGACAACGTCGCGTCGGACATCGTCACCGCATTTACGCTGGAGCGAGGACGTCTGACGCTGCGCAATCTGAACTACCGCATCCAGGGCGCGACGGTGGCCATGCAGGGCACCTACGCGCTGGAGCCGGGCACGCTGGACTTCAACGGCACGGCGCGACTCGACGCCACCGTGTCGGAGACGCAGACCGGAGTGAGACACTTTCTGCTGAAGCCGCTCGATCCGCTGTTTCGCAAGCAGGGCGCGGGTACGCGCGTGGCGATCAGGATCTCGGGGACCATCGACGATCCGAAATTCGGACTCGATCTGGGCCGGACGATTCGAGGGAAGTAAGGAAGGACGATGAG
>CAZZGM010000028.1:0-7120 GCA_964653955.1 uncultured Bifidobacteriaceae bacterium
CGCCGCCACCGAGTCGCACCTCGGCGAAGAAGTGGCCGATCAGCTGTTCGCGCGCTCGAAGCCGATTGCCGTGGCCGCCGGCGTGCTGCTGCTGCTGGCGCTCATTCCCGGCCTGCCGAAACTGGCGTTCGTCACGGTATCGGGCTGTCTCGGCCTCGTCGCCTACGCCAATCGCCAGGTGGAAACCTCCATGGAGGTCGCGCCCGCGGCGGCCGCCGGTCCGCCACCCGACGCCCTGGAAGCCTCGGTGTCCGTGGACCTGCTGAGCGTCGAGGTCGGCTACGCACTGGTCGGCCTGGTGGACGAGAAGCAGGGCGGCACACTGCTCTCGCGCGTGCGCGCCATCCGCCGGCAGATTGCCACCGAAACCGGCGTCATCGTGCCGCCGGTACACGTGGCCGACAACCTCCAGCTGCCGCCACGCGCCTACACCATTCTCGTCAAGGGCGTGGAAGTGGCTCGCGGTGAACTGTTTGCCGATCGCCTGCTGGCCATCAATCCCGGCACGGCCGACATCACGCTGGAAGGTACGGCCACGCGCGAGCCGGCGTTCGGCCTGCCGGCCGTGTGGATTACGCACGAACACCGCGATCGTGCATCGGCTGCCGGCTTTACGGTCGTGGACCCGACGACCGCGCTCTCGACACACCTCTCCGAAACGGTGCGTTCGTTCCTGCCGGAACTGCTGACACGCCAGCACACCAAGGAGCTGGTGGATCGCGTCGCGGAGACCTCGCCCAAACTGATCGAGGAGTTGGTGCCCAAGATTGCATCCATTGGCGACATCCAGCGTGTGCTCCGTCAGCTGCTGCGCGAGCGCGTGCCCATCCGTGACCTGACCACCATCCTCGAAGCCGTCGCCGACGCGATGCCGGCCAGCAAGGACCACGACGCCGTGGCCGAAGCCGTCCGCGCCGCCATCGGCCGCGCCATCTGCCGGCCGTACCAGACCGAGAAGGGCGAGTTGCCCAGCATTGCGCTGTCGGCGGCGCTCGAGGAACGTCTGGTGTCGGCGATGGTCCGCACCGAGCAGGGCGTGGTGCTGGCCATCGACCCGGCGCAGGCGCAGCGGCTGGCCAGCCGCATTGCCGAAGTCATTGCCGGCGCGGTGGCACAGCCTGTGCTCTTGTGTTCACCCGTGCTGCGACCTCACATCTGGCGGCTCTTCGCTCGCGTGCTTCCCCACCTCGGGGTGCTGTCGCATAACGAAGTGCCGCCGCAAGTACACGTCGCCGCCGTTGCAACGCTGGACTGATCATGCGGATCAAGAAGTATCGGCAACCTACTGTCAGAGAAGCACTTCTCGCTGTGCGCCAGGACCTTGGCCCGGACGCACTGGTGCTGGCGACCGAAATGGTGGCGGCGCGTGGCTGGCGCGGCTGGCTGGGCATGCGCGACGTGCAGCTCACCGCAGGCCTGCCGGCCACGCCCGAGGCGCCGTCTGCCGGACGTCCAACCGTCGCGGAGCGTCGGCCTGCCGACACCTCCCCCTCGTCTGCGCCCTCGTCCGCACGCGCCGGACTGACCGCCCGCCTGCTGGCCTCCGGACTGGATCGCGCGCTGGCCGAACGAACGGCTGCCGCAGCCTCCGAAGCCCAGTGCCGCGGTGCCTCGCTCGTGGAACTGCGGACGCTGCTGGCGTCACAGCTCGATCGACTCACGGCGGCCGACGAAGACTACGCGCCGGTCGAGGTGTTCATCGGCCCGCCGGGCGTCGGCAAGACAACGACCATTGCCAAGATTGCCGCGCAGGAGCGGGCGCGAAAGGGCCGGACGCTGGGCCTGGTGGGCGCCGACGGCTTCCGCGCCGGCGCCGTCGAACAACTGCGCACCTACGCCACCATCATCGGCGCGCCGTTCCGCGTTGCCCGCTCCATCGAGGAACTGGACAAGGCACTCAGCCGCGGCAGCCGGCACGCCCTGCTGGTCGACACCGCCGGGCGTTCGCCGTCGGATGGCGGCCTGGACGACCTCCGCCGGCTGCTGGCCCGCCGCCGCGGCGTCCGCACGCATCTGGTGATGGCCGCCGACACGAGTGCCGCGTCGGCCCGCCGCATTCTCGATGCGTATCGCGATGCCCGTCCCGATCGTGTGGTCATCACCAAAGTCGACGAAACCGAATCCCTGTCCCCGCTCCTCGGGGTGGTTGCCGAACGCGGTCTGCCGGTGTCGTATCTGGGCATCGGACAGCGCGTGCCGGAAGACCTGAACCGCGCCACGCCCTCCGCGCTTGCCGGCGTGGTGCTGCGGGATGACGACTGGGGGTGGGCGGCGGCCTCGTAGGCCTGCCCGCACCTCTATCGGAGAAGCAACGACATGCGCACCCACATCCCTTCTTACGGCGACGACCTCGAAACGCGCGACAAGCTGGTGCTCGAGCACGTCGGTCTCGTCAAGGCCATGGCCGGGCGACTCGCCCACCGCCTGCCTTCGCAGGTGGAAGTGTCCGAGCTCATCAGCGTCGGCGTGCTGGGCCTGATCGACGCGGCCGGCCGGTTCAACCCGGCACTGGGCGTGCCGTTCAGTGCGTTTGCGCGCCGGCGCATCCACGGTGCCATGCTCGACTCGCTGCGCGAGCTCGACTGGGCCCCGCGCGCGCTGCGCAAGATGCAGCGCGAGGTCGACAGCGCCATCACGCGTCTGCGCGCCGAGCTCGGACGCGAGCCCGAGTCGCCGGAAATCGCACAGGCCCTCGACGTCTCCGACGCCGAGTACGACCGGATGCTCGATCAACTGCGCAGCGCCGAACTCGCCACGCTGCGCCAGGCCTCGTCCTCCGACGAAGGGACGAGCATGCTCGACCTGATCGTCGACCCGGCCGAAGGCCAGCATCCACGCCTCGAGCGCCAGGAACTGCGCGAGCACCTGGCGCGCGCCCTCCTGCAGCTGCCCGAGCGCGAACGCCACATCCTGGCGCTCTACTACGAAGAAGAACTGACGCTGGCCGAAATCGGCCGCGTCATCGGCGTCGGTGAATCGCGCGTCTCGCAGCTCCGCACCCAGGCCATTGCCCGCCTGCGCGCGGCGCTCGGGGAAACCATCCGCCGGAAGGGAACGCACTGAGATGGGCCGCATCCTGTCGCAGGAAGAAATCGACGCCCTGCTGCTCTCACCGGGCAAGCCGCTGGCGGTTCGCCGCGAGGCGGGAGCCGAACACGAGAATCTGCGCTACAACTTCCGCCGCCCCGATCGGGTCTCGAAGGAACAGATTCACTCCGTGCAGTTGCTGCACGACCGTTTCGCGCGCAACGTCGCCACCTCACTGTCGGCGTACCTGCGCTCGGTCATCGACTTCACCGTCGTCTCCGTGGAGCAATTTGCCTACTCCGAGTTCCTGATGTCGCTGGCCGACCCGACAGCCTTCTACGCCCTGGCCATTCCACCGCTGTCCGAACCTGGTGCGCTCGAAATCAACCCGACGGTGGCCTTCGCCATAATCGATCGGATGCTGGGCGGCACGGGCCGCGCCACCGCCCCGCCGCGGGCCCTCACCGACATCGAGCAGAACGTGGCCGACCAGGTGGTGAAGATCCTCCTCGAGTCGCTCTCCGAAACCTGGAAATCCATTGTCGACGTCAGGTTCGAAATCCGCGGACGCGACACGCGGCCGCAGATGCTGCAGGTGGCCGGTCCCAACGAAACGGTGCTGATGGTGGCCTTCGAGCTGTCCATTGGCGACGCGCGCGGCACGGTCAGCCTGTGTCTGCCGGTATCCATCGTCGAATCGGCCGGCTCCTACTTCGCGCAGGCGTGGAACCGGCAGCGACGCGAACCGAGCGCGACGGAACGTGAGTGGATGCAGGACCACCTGGCCAGCATCTCGATGCCGGTCAGCGCCTCCGTCGAATCACGGCTGTCGACGCGCGAGCTGCTGGCGCTGCGGGCCGGCGACGTGGTGTCGCTGGGCGTTCCCGCCAACCGGCTGATCGACGTTCACGTCGGCAGCACCCTGAAATTCAAGGGCCGCCTCACCGCCGATGATGGCCGGCTGGCGGTGCAGATCGACCAGCGCCTGAATGGCGCGGGTCTGGTGGAGGCCTGACATGTCGACCGAGACCCTGGCCCCTGTCACCGCGCGCGCGTTTGCCGAGACGCTGGTGGCCGAATTCGCGGCGTCGCTGGCGCCCACGCTGGGAAACGTCGCCACACCGCCCGCCCGTACGCCGGCAGCCGGCGACGGCTGGCGCCTGTCCGGTGCCCTCACGGGTCCACGCCCGGGCACCGTGGCCGTGTGGGTGGACGTCGGCGGTGCCGAACGCCTCGTCCGGCGCCTGATGGGCGCCGACGCACCTGACGAGTCGGCCATTGCCGGGCTCCTCCGCGACCTCTGGACGCAGGCGGCGGCCGCCGTGGCCGGGCGTCCCGAGTACACGGATCTCAAGCTGAGTCTCGAAACCACCGAGGCCAGCATCGTGCCCGATGGCGCGGCCATGTTCGACCTGCAGGCTGGCGAAATCACGGCGCGGCTGGCGGTGGCTGCGCGGTTTACCGACGAGGCCGACGTCAGCGACGACAAGCCGTCGTCGAATCTGGACGTCGTGCTCGACATCGACCTGCCGCTCGTCGTCCGCTTCGCGCGCACGACGATGTCGATTCGGGCGCTGTCGACAATCGGACCGGGCAGCATCGTCGACATGGAACGTTCGCCGGACGAACCGGTACAGGTGCTGGTGGGCGACCACGTGATTGCCCGCGGTGAAGTGGTGGTGGTGGGCGGGAACTATGGCGTCCGCATTACCGGCGTGGTGAGTCCGGGCGACCGGATGCGCGGACTGGAGGCATAGCGTGCAGACGTATGAGGTAGTGGCGGTGACCGTCGTGGCCGTGGTGGCGGTAGTAGCCGTAGTCGAAGCACTGGTCATCGTGCGGCTCTCGAAGGCGCTGAAGTCGGTGGCGCGGTTCAGCGAACGGCTGGCACACCTGGTGTCGGCCCTCGAACTGCTGACCGACACGACCGAATCCGGACTGAGCAACGTGGCCGCCGAACTGGCGCGCACGCAGGCGCCACGCGCGGCGCGGGCGGGCCGGGGCGCCACGGCACGGCGCATTGCCGGAGCCTTCCGCCGCGGACGGGCCATCGAGGACATTGCCATCAGCGAGGGACTCTCGGAGAGCGAGGTGCGCCTGCACCTGCAGCTCACGCAGGCCGACGGCGCCGGGCATGGCGCGCTGCACGCGTAGGTTGCCCGCGGACTGGAAGGAGACATCATGCCTGGCGGACATTACACGGCACTGAGCGGCATGCGCACGCGCATCGACCAGCTCGATCGGCTGGCCGATGAAGTGGCCAATGTCGGCACGGCCGGTTACAAGGGCGAACGTGCCGCGCTCAGCAAGGCGCCGCGCCGCGCGTTCGTGGACGAGTTCGACACGGCCATCGACGTGTCGGGCGGTCCCCGCCGGCTGGACATGCGCCACGGTGCCATCGTCCCGACAGGACGCGACCTGGACATTGCCGTGGAAGGCGACCGCTTCCTCGCCGTGCAGACGGAGACCGGTGTTCGTTACACCCGCAACGGCCATCTTTCGCGGCAGGTCGACGGCACGCTGGCCACGTCGGACGGTGCACTCCTCCTTGGTGAGGACGGTCCCATCTCGGTGGGTCTCGGCGAGCTGGAGTTCGACGCGGACGGCACGGTCCGCCACGGCGGCGTCGTGGCCGGCAAATTGCGGGTGGTGGAGTTTGCCGACGCATCGGCGCTCACCCGCGAAAGCGGATCGGTGCTGCGCGCCCCCGACGGGGTGACGCCAATCGAGACTGAAGGACCGGTCATCCGCGCCGGCGCCCTCGAGCAGTCAAACGTTTCGGTGGTCGATCGTGTGGCGGAGCTCACCAGCCTGTCGCGCACCTTCGAGGCCCTGCAGCGTTCGTTGTCGGTACTGATGAACGACGTGGACGGCCGCGCCATCGACACCCTGGGCCGGCGGTAACGGCGGGAAGCGACTGAGGAGAACGACCCATGATTCGCGCACTCTACACGGCGGCCAGCGGCATGAACGCACAGCAGGCCAACATCGACAACGTGGCGCACAACCTCGCCAACGTCAACACGTCGGGCTTCAAGAAGACCAACATGCAGTTCGAGGACCTGGTCTATCAGGAGATGCGTGCGCCGGGCGCGCCGCTCTCGGTGGCCGGCGAGGCCCCCGTCGGACTGGCCGTCGGCCTCGGCTCACGCCCGGTGGCGTCGGCTCGCGACTTCACCCAGGGCAACCTGCGCGCCACCAATGCGCCGCTGGACGTGGCCATCGAAGGCGCCGGCTTCTTCCAGGTGACGCTGCCCGACGGCATGCAGGGCTTCACGCGCGCGGGCGCGCTGGCCCGCGATGCGCAGGGCCTGATCAAGACCATGTCGGGATATCCGCTGGATCCGCAAATCACGATTCCCGAAAACGCCACGTCGGTCACGATCTCGCGCGAGGGCATCGTGTCGGCCTCCATTGCCGGCCAGAACGGATCGCAGGAGCTCGGCACACTCGAACTGGCCGTGTTCCAGAACCCGGCCGGGCTGAAAGCCATGGGAGGCAACGTCTACACCGTCACCACCGCGTCGGGCGAACCGCAGACCGGCACGCCCGGCACCGATGGCCGCGGCACGCTCGCCCAGGGATTCCTCGAAGACTCCAACGTGAGCGTGGTCGAGGAGATGGTCAACATGATCCTCGGCCAGCGCGCCTACGAGGCGAACTCCAAGGTAATCCGGACCGCCGACGAAATGCTCGCGCAGGTCAATAACCTGGTGCGGTAATGCTGTTCGTTCCCCTGCTGCTCCAGCTCGCCACCGCCGCACCGGCGGCGCTCCCGGACACGGCTTCGGTAGAAGCCGCTCTGGTGGCCGCCGTGCGCGCACGCGTGGGCGACGATGCGGAGGTGGCGATCGAGGATCTCCACGTGCCACCGTCGTTCGCGGGCGTGGCGGTGTACGCACGCCTGGACCCGGGCGCGCGGCTGGGCGGCCCCGTGCACTTCAACCTGGCGAAGATGGACGGCAGCCATACGCCACCGGCATTCGTCGCCTCCGCCCGGGCGACGATTCGGGTCGTGGTCGAGCACCTGCACGCGCGGCGGCCCATCGCCCGCGGTGACGACATCACCGACGACAACGTGGTCCTCGTGGCA
>CAZZGM010000028.1:7130-14894 GCA_964653955.1 uncultured Bifidobacteriaceae bacterium
CGAAGCCGGTGCGTTCGAACCGCGGCCCGGCGCCGGGGTCATGGGCGCGAGCCGTGCCGCCCGGCCACTTGCCGCCGATGCGTGCCTGACTCGGACCAGCCTGGTGATGCTGCCCGCCGTGCAGGCCGGACAGGAAGTAGACGCCATCGCGCGCGTGAACGGCGTTGAAGCCGTGGCACGGCTGGTGGCGGCGGAACGGGGCCAGGTCGGCAGCCTCGTCCGCGTGGTCAATCCCCAGAGCCGGCGCAGCCTGAAGGCACGCGTCGTGGCTGCTGGTGTCGTCGAGGTGATCCAATGACCAGGACGTGGTATCTCGTGGCGGCTCTGCTGCTGGCACCGGCGGTGCTGGCGGCGGACCAGAAGAAAAATGATGAGCAGAAGGTCCAGGCTCAGGGCAGCACGGACAACTACGACGAACTCGTGGCCCGCTACCTGCTCGAGGCCCGTGAGGCCGCCGCCGCGCCGCCACGGCCCGGCACGTGGATGAGCAGCCTGGCCGGCGATGTCCGCGCGCGCCAGGTGAACGACCTGGTAACCGTCCGCGTGGAAGAAGTCATCGCGGCCACCGGATCCGCCAACTCGTCGCTGTCGAAAGAGAGCGGCATGTCGGCCGGCGTCGGCGGATTCTTCGGACTGGAGACGTTCCTGCCCGGGCGTATCGACCCGGGGAACCTCGCGCAGGGCAGCGCCGGCACCGACTTCAAGGGCGGTGGCAGAACCGCCCGCACCGGCGCGCTGAGCGCCATCCTGACGGCACGCGTCGCCGAGGTGCTGCCCAACGGCGACCTGGTCATCGAAGGCGTGCGCGAGATCGAGATCAACGGCGACCGCCAGATCATCGTGCTGACCGGGGTGGCGCGGTGGATGGATATCCGGCCGGGCAACGTCCTGTCGTCGGCGTCTATCGGCCAGCTTCGTATCCGCTACTTCGGCCGCGGCCTCATGCGCGACAACCTGTCGCCCGGCTGGCTCGTCCGCGTCCTGAACAAGATCTTCTGAGGATTTCGACCATGCGACCTGTCTTCCGCACCTGGGGCCTTGCTCTCGCACTTGCCGCCGTCGCGCTGGCACCGGCATCGGCGCGTTCGGGTGCACGCCTGAAGGACGTGGCCTCGCTGCAGGGCCTCGGCTCGACGCCGCTGCTCGGATACGGGCTGGTGGTCGGCCTCAACAAGACCGGCGACCGGCGCCAGACCATCTTCTCCACGCAGACGCTGGCCAACATGCTCGAGCGCCTTGGCGTGTCGGTACCACCCGGCCAGATGCGCATCGAGAACGTGGCGGCCGTGCTCGTGACGGCGGAACTGCCGACCTACGTGAAGGCCGGCGCGCGCATCGACGTCACGGCCTCGTCGGTGGGCGACGCGCGGAGCCTGCAGGGCGGGACGCTCCTGGCCACACCCATGCGTGGCCCCGACGGCGAGGTGATTGCGCTGGCCCAGGGGCCGCTGTCGATTGGCGGCTTCGGTGGCGGCGGCTCGGGCAACAGCGTGGTCGTCAACCACCTGACCGTCGGTCGCGTCCCCAGCGGCGCGCTGGTACAGGTGAACAGCACCGCGGCCATGCCCACCACCGACACGCTGTCGCTGGCGTTGCGCGAGCCCGACTTCCTGAGCGCCTCGCGTCTGGCCGAAGCCGTGAACGGCGAACTGGGACCGGAATCGGCGCACGTGGTGGATCCCGGCACGGTCACCGTGCGCGTGCCCGATGCCTACCGCAACTCGGTCGCGTCGCTGATGGCGCGGCTCGAAGTGCTGCCCGTCGACACCGACGCGCCGGCCCGCGTCGTCATCAACGAACGGTCGGGCACGGTCGTCATTGGCGGCGCCGTCCGGCTGGGTCCGGCGGCGGTGGCGCACGGCAACCTGTCGGTGCGCATCACCACGCGGTTCGATGTGTCGCAGCCGGCACCGTTCTCTTCCGGCGGCGAAACGGTGGTCGTCCCCAGTGTGGACGTGGACGTGCGTGAACAGTCGGCACGCCTCGTCGCGCTCGAAGAAGGCACCACGCTGGATGCGGTGGTGCGGGCGCTGAACGCGCTGGGCGCAACCCCGCGCGACATCATTGCCATCATGCAGGCCCTCAAGGCCTCAGGCGCCCTGCGCGCCGAGATCGTGATTCTGTAGGAGACGGGGGATGCACATCGGGAACGCCGCGCCCGCCACAGGCACCGGACCAGTCGCCACGCCCAATGCGATCGAGGCCGAGCGCACGAAAGCGCGCGCACTCGTCGCCGAGTTCGAGTCGATGCTCATCGCCCAGATGCTGCGCGGCATGAAGGAAGCGATGGCGCCGGAGTCCGACCAGGGCGGCTTCGGTCATGCCCTGCTGGGCGACACCGTCACCACGGAGCTGTCCGGTGCGCTCAGCCGGGCCGGCGGGCTGGGGCTGTCGGAACTGCTGTCCACGGCCATCGCGCGTCTCGATGCCAGCGGCTATGCACCGCGCGGCACAAGTGTGCACGCTCCGATCGAGATTCCCCTGATGCCAACACCCGCCGGTCACGACGAGGGTGTCGAGGGCAACCATGTGCACGGCCATGCCCACGAACCGGGCTTCCTTGCCGCGCACACCGTGACCTCGGCCTACGGCTGGCGCTCGGACCCCATCCAGGGGGCGCAGCGATTCCACGCCGGTACCGATGTCCGCGCCGCCTACGGCCAGCCCATTCTGGCCGCCACGGAAGGCGTGGTGACGTTTGCCGGGGAACGCCCCGGTTACGGCCTGATTGTGACGGTCGATCATGGTAACGGCCTTGAAACGCGCTACGCTCATCTCTCCGCCGCGTCGGTCAAGGCCGGAACCCGGGTGGGTGCCGGCGACGTGATTGCGCAGGCGGGAGCCAGCGGCCGCGCCACCGGTCCGCACCTGCATTTCGAGGTGCGGCAGGACGGCACGCCCGTCGATCCGGCCCGTGTGACGGGCCTCGGTCCGGTCGTGGGCTAAAGAATCCAGGCAGGATGCCGATCAAACGGACAGAGCGGACCAGACCATGAAGATTGAATCCAACCGTGCGGGTCTCGAAACCAACCGGACGGACAGCACGGACGCCGCCGCCTCGACGGCGGCAGGCCGTGCCAGCCGTTCCTCCACAACCACCGCCGGCGCCGATCAGGTGCAGGTGTCGAGCGGGGCGCAGCTGGCCGATGCCGCCGTCAAGGCGGCCATCAACGCGCCGGACATCCGCGAAGCCGAAGTGGAGCGGGCCCGGGCGCTGCTCGAGAGCGGCAAACTGGGCGCCGACGTCCACCGTCTGGCCGACGTCCTCATCGATCGCGCCCTCGACAACGACTGACGGCCATGTCCGACGCCCCTGCCCGGCTCGCACGATTGCTCGACGAGATGGCGGCGGCCCTGGCCGCGCCGGACGCCGACGCGCTGCTGGCCGTCGAAGAACGACTCACGGCCGTGCTCGCCGAGCTGGCGTCCATGCCGGCGATCTCCGCCGGTGAACGGCCGCGACTGGCCGAGTCCGTGGCGCATGCCCGCACGGCACTGGCACGATGCCAGGTGCTTGGCGCCGCGCTCAACGATGCCGCGCGGCTGTCGCTCGACGCCCAGGGGCTGGCCAGCCAGTATGAACGCTCCGGCGGGCACGTGCCGGCAACACCCTCACGCGGGCATCGCCTGCACGCGAGGCTCTGATGGCCGGACTCTTCACCATGCTCTCGTCGACGGCTCGCGCCCTCGACGCCCAACGCGCCGGCATTACCGTCACCGGCAACAACGTCGCCAACCTCAACACCGTGGGCTATTCGCGGCGCACGCTGCAGCTGGCCGAATCGCTCATTGGCGGCGTCGAGGTCCAGGGTGTCCGCGCCCACCGCGATCTGCTGCTCGACGCCCGTGTCCGCCAGGAAATTCCCGCTGGTGCGCGTGAAGGGGCGCTGGCCGAAACCCTGAGCGTGGTGGAAACCACCCTTGGCCGCGCCGGTGAATCGCTGGACGAACGCCTCACGGCCTTCTTCGACTCGTTCTCGGCGCTCGCCTCCGATCCGGCATCACCGGTCACGCGCGACGCGGCCATTCGCCAGGGCGCGCTGCTCGCCCGGGCGTTCAACGACATGTCCAGCCGCCTCGGCGCCGCACAGCGTGACGCCGACACACAGGTTCGCGCAGCCGTCGACGAGATCAACGCGCTCGCCAACCGTGTGGCCATGCTCAATCAGGCCATCGGTCAGGCCATTGGCGGCGACACCGAGGCTCTGCGCGACGAACGCGAAGTGGCACTGCAGGAGCTCTCTGCCCTGGCCGACGTCAGCGTGCTGCACCGGGAAGACGGCAAGGTCGATGTGTCGTTTGCCGGCGGCCGCGCGCTGGTCATGGGTTCCAATGCCTACGGCGTCGACGTCACCAGCACACCACCAGCCGGTCATGCCGCCATTTCCATCGGAGGTGTCGACATCACCTCCGCCATCACCGGTGGACGCATTGCCGGCCTCGTCGAGGCCCGGGATCAACTGATACCCGCCTACACGGCCCGCCTGGACGAACTGGCGCACGGCGTGGCCCAGCAGGTAAACGCCGTGCACGCCACGGGCTACGACCTGGACGGCAACGCCGGCCAGCCCTTCTTCCAGCCACTCGGCGGCGTCGCCGGTGCTGCGGCTGCGCTGTCCATGAACGCCGCCATCGAAGCCGATCCGCGCCTGTTGGCCGCATCCGGCACCGGCGCGCCCGGCGACAACCAGGTGGCCCGGCAGCTGGCCGACCTGCGTGATACACGCGTGATGAACGGTGGTACCGCCACCTTCCACGACTCGTGGGGCCAGCTCGTCTACCGCGTCGCCACCGACACGCGCACGGCCATGGCCCAGCAGCAGAGCCGGCACGAAGTGGTGACACAACTTTCCCGGTTGCGCGACCAGGTGTCGGGCGTATCGCTCGACGAAGAGGCCGCCAACATGCTGAAGTTCCAGCGGGCCTATGAAGCCAACGCCCGTCTGTTCGCGACAATCAACGGCATGCTCGACACGCTGATGAACGTCGTCGGAGTCCGCTGATGCGTGTGACCTTCCAGAGTCTCAACGACAACGTCGCGTCGGTACACGCCGCCGCCGCCAGACTCGATCGGGCGCAGGATCAGGTGGCCACCGGCCGGCGGCTGCGCGCCGCCAGCGACGACCCGGCTGCCGCGCAGCGGGCCGTGGGTTCGCGCGCCGAACTCGGCACGCTCGACGCCTACAAGCGGACGTCCGATTCGGCGACGGCCCGGCTCACGGCCATCGATACGGCCCTGTCGGACATCATCGACAAGATCAGCAGTGCGAAGGTGGCGGCCGCCAGCGGCCGCGGCAGCACGGCGACTCCGGCCGCGCGCGAGGCCGCGGCGCTGCAGATAGAAGGCCTGCGCGACGCGATCCTCAGCGACATCAATCTCTCGGTCCACGGCGCGGCTGTCTTTGCCGGTGGCCAGTCGCGGACCGCGGCCTACACACAGGTTGCCGGCGTGTGGACCTACGGTGGTGACAACGCACCGGTGGTCGTCGACATCGACCGCACGAAGACGGTCCGCACGTCGCTGGACGGTCAGGCCATCATCCAGGGCGGTGACGCAACCGACCTCTTCACCGCGCTCGATGAACTGGCCGCCGCGTTGCGCGCCGGCGATGAAGCGGGCATCACGGCCGGCACCGAAGCGCTGGATCGCGCATTCGAGCGCGCCACGCGGGCTCAGGGACAGGTTGGCGCGGACATCCGCGTCACCGAGGACGGCCAGCTGCAGTTGTCGGCGCTCACCCGCGCCAGCCGCACACGCCTGTCGAAGGACGAGGACGCCGACACCGTGCAGGCCATCAGCGACATGAACCGTGCGGACGTCGCCTACCGCGCCGCGCTCGGCGTCGTGGGTACGGCCGGACGGATCTCGCTGATGGACTACCTGCGATGAACACACCGGAACTCGCACCCGTGCCACTGCTGCCACCGCTCGACGGTCTGGCCGCCGACGGTGTGGTGTACCTGCCGGATGGCGTCCCGGGGTTTCCGCACTGCCACCGCTTCGTGGTGGCTTCGTCAGACGAACTCGCGCCACTCACCTGTCTGCAGGGACTGGACGAAGACCGCCCGTCGTTTCTGGCCATCGACCCGCGGCTGGTGCTGCCCTCGTATGAAGCGAGGCTGTCGGCCGCCGATCGCGCGCGGCTCCACGCGGGACCGGACGAGCCGCTCTTCTGGCTGGCGCTCGTGCACATGGAGGGCGATCGGGTGCTCATCAACCTCCAGGCGCCCATCGTCATCAACCCGTCGCGGATGTACGGCCTTCAGGTGATCGACACCGATGGGCCCTACTCGACGCACTACGAACTGGTGCGGGGCTGACATGCTGGTCTTCTCGAGAAAGCGGGACGAGGCCATCGTGATTGGCGATGGCATCGAGATCCGCGTGCTCCGCGTCGGCCGCGACGGCGTACGACTGGGCATCGTGGCTCCGCCGGAAGTCACGGTGCACCGCCGCGAAATCTACGACGCGGTCGTGGCCGCCAACCGGTCAGCGGCCGCCGCCGGCCTGACCGCCGCCCCACGCCTCGTCGCCCAACTGCGCGCACAGCTTGGCAGTGCGCCGTCAGGCAGCCCGCCTTCATGATCGTGCGCGACTGGCGCACCCTGCCGGCGGACACCGTCGCGCCTCTTTTCACCGCCGAAGCCGATACCTGGCTCGACGCACTGGCCTGGGACAGCCGAACCACGTGGCGCGCGCTCGAACAGGGCCGCCGCGCCGGGCACGTCTGGGGCTTTGTCGCTGTCGACGCGGACCAACGCGTCCGGGGCTGGTGTTACGGCGGCCGGCACGGCGCAACCATGCACGTCGGCGGCTTGGTCACCGACACGCCCGAGGCCACGGCCGCGCTGTTGCATGCCACCAGTGGTGTACGTGAAGCCCATCTCGTGACCGAGTGGCGATGGTTTGGCTGGTTCCGCGCCCCCGGCCTCGAAGAGGCCCTCACCAGCGCCGGCGCACGGCTGACCACGTATCGCTACCTGTCGGCATCGCGACCGGATCCTCAGCCGCCGGCAGTACCAGCGCCCGAAGGCACGACGCTTCGCACCTGGCGCACATCCGACGCCGCCCGATTATCCGGAGTGCTCGCGTCGGCGTATCCCGGGCCCGGCCACACCCGTCCTTTTGCTCCCCGGGGAACGCCGGACGAGTGGCACGAATATGCCTTCCAGTTGCTGACGATGGACGGCTGCGGCGTGTTTACGCCGTCACTCAGCTTCGTCCTCGAAAGCGCGGGAGGCGCGGTGACGGGTGCGGCCGTTGTCACGCGGCTGTCGAACGACACCGCGCATCTGGCACAGCTGGCCGTGGCGGCCGACACGCACGGGCGCGGACGCGGACGGGCGCTGCTCGCCGCCGTCGAAGCCGGCGCGTGGGCCGCGGGCTTTCACCACATCACGCTGCTCGTTGCCGACGACAACGCCGCAGCCATGCACCTGTATCGCCGGGCAGGATTCGTGGAGATGGAGGCGTTCACGGCGGCGCAGCAAAGCGCTGCCAGCCTGCGTCAGCCGCGCACGTTCAGGAACGAAGCGTTGGCCACCGGCGGCGTCAGCACGCGCCGGTAAGCCGAGAGCGTGGCCTCACCACACTCGAGCGTGGCGCGCGCGGCGCGATGCGCCAGTTCGGCATCCGCCAACGCCCGCATCGAGGCATCGTCGGTCTTGAGGATGCCCGCCACCAGCTCGGCGGCCGTCTGCCGCAGGGCCATGACCTCGCAGTAGTCGGGTTCCCCGATCAGCATTTATTCGGGAACGGTCGCC
>CAZZGM010000029.1:0-613 GCA_964653955.1 uncultured Bifidobacteriaceae bacterium
TCGCCAGTCCAACGCCGCCGTTGTACACGTTGGACGCGCCCGCGGCCGTTCCTGCCCGGACGACATAGCTGGACACGGCACCGCCCGATGCCGGCGGATCCCACAGCACCTCGATGTGATTCCCGGCGACGTTGGCGCGCACGTTGCGCGGTACACCGGGAACGTCCGGCGGCGCGCCGGCCCGGAAGTTCTGGACAATCGGGAACGCCTCGCTCTGCGAACGTGCGTTGTTCTGATCAGCAGTCCCGGTGGCCAGGCCCGCGTGCATCACGTTCGGGTTCGAGAGGTTGAGAATGCGTGTCGCGCCGCTGCACGCATACGCCATCACCGTGCGGAAACGTGTGCCCGCCCCGCAGTTCTTGAAGCCGAAGCTGTACGGCCGGAACGGGTTGTTCGTGACGGGGTCGTCCGGCGCGTGCTGGTTGCCGAAGTTGTGCCCCACTTCGTGCACGAAAGTGGCTTGCGCAAAACACGGACGCGCCGTCACGCCGTGGGCCCACGTGGCGCTCGGTCCCAGCCAGGCGACGCCGCACGTGTTGGCCGTCGTGCTCGCCACCACGAGATGCATGAGATCGGCCTGCACCGCGTTGCGCGTGGCCGATACGGCCTGGTG
>CAZZGM010000029.1:623-1223 GCA_964653955.1 uncultured Bifidobacteriaceae bacterium
GTGAACGCCTGGAGGTCCTGCGACATGCTCGTCGTGCTCTCGACGAACCCGGCCAGTTCGGCCGTGCCGACCAGGCGCAGCGTGGCCGCCACGCCGCTGCGGGCATACACCGTGTTCGACTCGGACACGCCCTGCGCAATCAGCACCTCCATCGGTCCCTGCCCGCCGGCTCCGGCGCGCGCCGCTGCCGTGTAGTAGACGAAGATGTCCACCACTTCACCGGCCGCGGGCGGCAGCGGCAGCAGTGCGGGTGGCAGTACACGGTCGGCATCGGGCGGCACGAGCGGCGGAAGCTCCTCGCCGAAGCTGCCCGGATCCAGTTGTTCGATGCGCACGACACCGCCGGCGCCTTCGATGCGGTAGAGCGCTGCGGTCGTGGACACACTGCCGGACACGACCTCGTCTTTCCACGTGAGGGTGATGGCGCTGAGCGGCACACCGGACAGATGCCCGACCCACGTGCGGTGACCAAAGGCATCCTGTTCGAACCGCTCATACTCCACGCCATACGTCTCATCGTCGAAGAGGTTGAGCGTGAACGCGCTCGCACGGTCGCCGGCAAATCCCGCGGCCAGCGCATTGGTCAGCAGGTCGAACCGT
>CAZZGM010000029.1:1233-9462 GCA_964653955.1 uncultured Bifidobacteriaceae bacterium
ACCGTGCAGCCGTCGTCCGGCGGCGCAGCACGACGGGTTCGCCGTCCATCCGCGCGGGATCGAACGCCACCATCTCCTCGAGCGACTCGCCAAACAGCGGCGGCGGCGCCTGTGCCACCACCGTCGAGGGCAGGAATGTGACAGACAGGGCAAGTGCGAGCAGCCCTGCCACGGCAGCCAGAAGGCGCGGCATCATCACCAGAGGGTAATCGGCAACGGGAGGGCAGAACCGGAACGCGTCGCGGCGCTCCCGCCGCACACGACCTTCACCCGGCCGGCAACGGGAACACGCGCGACGACTTCACCGTGCCGTACGCAAAGCTCGTGGTCACTGACGCAACGCCCGGAATGCCGTGCAGCCGGTTGCGCACGAAGGCCTCATAAGCGTCGAGGTCCGGCAGCATCACGCGCAGCAGGTAGTCGGCCTCGCCGGTCAGCAGATAGCAGTCGAGAATCTCGTCAATCGCACGGATGTGTTTCTCGAAGCGCGCCACCACCTCACGCTCGTGACGCTGCAGCGTGATCCGGACAAACGCCGTCACGCGAAGCCCGCAGGCACGGGGATCCACGTTGGCCGAGTAGCCGGTAATCACGCCGGCTTCCTCGAGCAACCGTACCCGCCGCAAACACGGCGAAGGCGAGAGGTTGACGCGGTCGGCCAGCTCGAGATTCGTCAGCCGGCCGTCACTCTGCAGTTCCCGGACGATCTGCCAGTCCTTGGCATCCATATCCTTCATCAGCCAGCACGTTAGCAGATCGTGCCAATTTTTATGATTTCAAGAGTCAACTTTGGCGACATCGTCCATGCGCAACGTGCCACGATCGTCCTGTCGGAACAAACCCGTGAAAGACACTGCCATGCCTCCTCCACTCACCGCCGGCCTTGCCACGCGTGCCATCCACCATGGCTACGATCCGAAGGACCATCAGGGCGCGCTCACGCCGCCGCTGCACCTCACGTCGACGTTCGCGTTCGACAGCGCCGAAGCGGGCGCGGCCGTCTTTGCCGGTGAAACGCCCGGCTACATGTACTCGCGCCTGGGCAACCCCACGCTCGACCTGCTGGAGCGCCGCATGGCGGCACTCGAAGGCGCCGAGGCGGGACTCGCGCTGGCCTCGGGCATGGGTGCCATCTGCGCCACGCTGTGGACGTTCCTGTCGCCCGGCGACGAACTGATTGCCGACACCACGCTGTACGGCTGCACGTTTGCGTTCATGCGCGACGGCCTGGCGCGATTCGGCGTTACGGTCACGCACGTCGACATGACAGACCTCGATGCCCTGCGCTCCGCGCTTTCGCCGCGCACGCGCGTCGTCTATTTCGAGACGCCGGCCAATCCCAACATGCGGCTGGTGGACATTGCCGCGGTCTCGCGGCTGGCCGGGACACACGGCGCGAAAGTGATTGTCGACAACACCTACGCGACACCGGTGCTCACCCGCCCCCTCGAACACGGCGCCGACATCGCCGTGCACTCGGCCACCAAGTATCTCGGCGGTCATGGCGACCTGCTGGGCGGGCTGGCGCTGGGCAGCGCCGCCGACATGGCGCAGGTGCGTGTGTCGGGGCTCAAGGACCTCACGGGTGCGGTGATGGCGCCCTTCAACGCCATGTTGATCCTGCGCGGACTCAAGACGCTCACGCTGCGCATGGCGCGCCACTGCGACAGCGCTCTGGTCATCGCGCGAATGCTGGAAGCGCACCCGGCCGTGGCCTCGGTGCGTTATCCGGGGCTCGACAGCTTCCCGCAGCGCGCGCTGGCCGCGCGGCAGATGTCCGGCGCGGGCGGCATCATCGCGTTCGAGCTGAAAGATGGACTGACCGCCGGAAGGGCCATGATGAACCGGCTGCGGCTGATCCACCGAGCCGTGTCGCTTGGTGATGCGGAAACGCTCATCCAGCACCCGGCGTCGATGACGCACTCCCCCTACACGCCGGAAGAACGCGCCGCCCACGGCATTGCCGAAGGACTCGTCCGCCTGTCGGTGGGCCTCGAGGACGTCGAGGACATTGCCGCGGACCTGCGGCAGGCGCTCGACAGCCTGGTGCGCGCGGTCGCCTGACCGCCGGCAGCCCGCGTCGCCTCGGGCCTTCTCATTCAGCTCTCATGCCCGGGTGGTACACCGGGCTGTATGTACGCTCCCGCATTCGTCTCCGCGATCGGGCTGGCCGTCGTGTTGTCGGCCGCAGCCAGTCCCGCGGCGGCCCAGGATGCGCGCCCGTTCACGCTGGCCGACGCCATCGCCCGCGCACACGCCACCACGCCGGAAGCCGCGGCTGCCCTGGCCCGCGTGGACGCCGCCCGCGAAGGCGCGGCCATGTCGGGCCGCCCGCCCAATCCCGTCTTCGAGTTCCGTACCGAAAACATCCTCTCCGGCGTGTCGCGCACGCTGCTCCCGCTCGACACCTTTGCCGAGGTCACGCAGGTGGTGGAACTTGGCGGTAAACGCAGCGCGCGGCGGGCGGTGGCCACCGCCGAACTCGGCTCCGCCGAAGCACGCCAGGCGCTCACCCATCGTGCGCTCACGCTCGATGTCGTCAGCCTCTACCTCGAGGCGCTGCGGCTGCGAAACCGCCACGCCGCGTTGCGTCTGCAGGCCGCGGACCTGGCCGAACTCGTAAGGATTGTCGCGCGCCGCGTGGAGGTGGGTACCACCGCCGAAGCCGACGTGCTGCGCCTGCGCGCCGAAGAAGCCCGCACCACGGCCGAACTCGTGCGCGCCGAACTCGCGGCCACGCGAGCCCTCACCGAACTCGCGGCGCGGCTGGACGTGGACGCGCAACTCGAACAGCTCCAGGCCCCCATCCTTCCGCCTCTCGGGCCCGAACCCGCCCTCGACGATGTGCTGGCGCGCCGGCCCGACGTGGCCGTCGCCGCACGCGCCGCCGACACCGCACGCCAGGTGCTGCGGCTCGAGGACGCCCGCGGCGTTCCGGACCCGGCCGTCAACGCCGGCTACAAGCGGACGATGGGGTACCACAGCGGGCTGGTGACGTTCACCATGGCCGTGCCGATCTTCGAGCGCAATCGTGTGGCGCGTGCCGTGGCCCGGGGTGAGGTGCAGGCCGCGGATCACGAACTGGCTGCTGTCACACGCCGGGCACGCGGCGAATTGCTGGCCACGCGCACCGCCGCGAATCGCCTGCGCACGGCTGCCGAAGAAACGCGGATGCAGTTGCTCGAACCCGCGCGCGGCGCGCGAGACGCCGCCCGTGCCGCGTTCCAGACCGGCGCCCTCGACGTGATGCGCCTGCTCGACGCCGAACGTATTCATGCGGATGCCGCACTCGTCGTGCTGGATCTCGACCTCGACGCGGTTGCCGCCGCCATTGCCGCCCGCCTCGCCGCAGGCGAGGAGCCCCTGCCATGATCAAGCCCACCGCAATACTGGTTGCGCTCACGCTCGCGTTCACGACAGCGTGCAGCCGCGAGCCAGCGGCCACACGCGAAGAGCCCGAAACCGGCACGCGCGCCAGCATCGACCTGACCGACGAGCAGGCCCGCGCGGCCGGTATCGAAACGGCACCGGCAACATTCATCGAACGTGCCGACCCGGTCCAGGCCAACGGCATCGTCAGTTTCGACGAACGCCGCACCGCGCGCCTCGGTTCGCTGGTGGAAGGCGTCGTCCACGAGCTGGACGTCCAGCCGGGCGACCGCGTAGCTGCCGGCGCAGTCGTCGCCCGTCTGCACAGCCACGTCGTACACGATGCATGGGCCGCGTTCTTCAAGGCGCGAGCCGAGCGGCAGCGTCTGGAAACCGAGCAGGCCTACGCCCGCACGGCCACGGCGCGGGCCGCGCAACTGGTGAGCGACAAGGCGTTGTCGCCGCAGGAACTGGAACGCACGCGGGCCGACGAAGCCGCCGCCAACCAGGCCATTGTCGCCATCGACGCGGAAATCACGCGCACCGAGCAGGACCTGCGGCACTACGGCATCGAGCCGCGCAGCAGCGCCCGGCCACAGGACGATCAGGACGTCCCCGTGACCACGCCCTACGCGGGTGTCGTGGTGGAACGGCTGGCCACGCGCGGCTCCGCGGTAACGCCCGGCACGCCCCTGCTGGTCGTCTCGGATTTGTCACGCGTATGGGTGCTGGCGGAAATCGACGAATCGCTGCTGGGCCGTGTCTCGTCCGGCGCCACCGCCACCATCCGGGCGGCAGCCTACCCGGGCGACACCTTCACCGGACGGCTGGCGGCCATTGGCGACGTGGTCAATCCGTCGACGCGCCGCGTCACGCTGCGCATCGAAGCCGACAACGCCGACCGCCGGCTCAAGCCGCAGATGTTCGTCACCGTTCACCTGGGCAGCGACACCGCACGGCGTGTGCTGGTGGTACCGTCCCGCGCCGTCCAGACGATGGACGGCGAAACGGTGGTGTTCGCGCGCACCGGCAGCGGCCAGTTCGTACGGCGCGCCGTCACCGCGGGAGTGGACCGTGACGGTCACGTGGAAATCGTCCGCGGCCTCGACGAGGGCGACGAGGTGGCCACGGCCGGCGCCTTCCTCCTCAAGTCCGATCTGCTGAAGCCGGCCGGAGACGACGAGCCGTGAGACGCGGGCTCGTCGAACGGTTCGTCCACGCCACGTTCGGGCAACGCGCGTTCGTCCTGCTGTCGCTGGGCGCGCTGGTCATCACCGGCCTGATGGCCCTGCGCGATCTGCCCATCGAAGCGTTCCCCGACCTCACTAACAACCAGGTGGTGGTCATTACCGAAGCGCCGAGCCTGGCGGCGCCGGAAGTGGAACAGCGCGTCACCTATCCCATCGAGACGGCGCTGATGGGCGTGCCCAACACCGAGGAGGTGCGCTCGGTGTCGAAGTTCGGGCTCTCGATCGTCACGGTGGTGTTCGACGATGCCGTGCCCATCTACTTCGCGCGGCAGCTCGTCAACGAGCGGCTGGCGGACGTGCGGGGACGGCTGCCGGATGGCCTCGAACCCGTGCTCGGTCCCGTGGCCACGGCCTTCGGAGAAATCTATCAGTACGTCATTGCCGGCGAACACATCGACGCGATGACCGCCAAGACGGTGCACGACTGGGACATCCGCACGCGCATGCGCGCCGTGCCGGGCGTGAGCGAAGTGAATTCGTGGGGCGGGCTGACGCGTCAGTTTCAGGTGGTGGTGGATCCCCTCCGGCTGGACACCTACGGCCTTGCGCTCGGTGACGTGCTGCGGGCCGTGGCCGACAGCAACCAGTCGTTCAGTGGCGGCTTCATCGAACACCGCGACGAACGTTACACCGTACGCGGTGTCGGGCTGATCACCGGCGTGGCGGACCTCGAGCGGGTGGTGCTCCGATCGCACCAGGGCGTACCCGTGCTGGTGCGTGACGTGGCCACCGTCGAAGTGGCGCCGATGCTGCGCAACGGCGCCGTCACGATCAACGGCGAGGGCGAAGTGGTGGCCGGCATGATCATCATGCTGAAGGACGGCAACGCCCGCGAGTTGTCCACGCGCGTGAAGGCGCGTATGGAGGAAGTGGCCGCCAGCCTGCCGCCGGGCATGCGCATCGAGCCGTTTTACGACCAGAGCGAGGTCATCGACCGCACGGCGCGCACCGTTCGCACCAACCTCATCGAAGGCAGCCTCCTCGTCATTGTCGTGCTGTTCGTCTTCCTGCGCGATGTGCGGGCGGCGCTCATCGTGGCCGCGGTCATCCCGCTGTCGATGCTGGTGGGCTTCATCGGCATGCGTCTCTTCGGCGTGTCGGCCAACCTGATGTCCCTCGGCGCCATCGACTTCGGTCTCATCGTCGACGGCGCCGTGGTGATGATGGAAAACTTCGTGCGCCGCCGGACGCTGGCCGGCGGGCGCGTAGCGGCGGCGCGGGCCGAGGAGCGCGAGGACCTGCGGCTGAATCTGTTCCGCGGCGCAGCGGTGGAAGTGGCGCGCCCGGTGCTGTTTGGCGTGCTCATCATCATTGCCGTGTACCTGCCCATCTTCACGCTCGAAGGCCTGGAAGGAAAGATGTTCCGGCCAATGGCCATTACCGTGTGCTCGGCGCTGTTCGGGTCGCTGGTGCTGTCGCTGACAGGTGTGCCGGTGGTGTCGTCGTACCTGCTGAAGCTGGATGGACGTCACGAGGAAGAGCGCTGGTTCGTCCGCCTGCGCGATCGTTACTCACGCGTGCTGGCCGGCTGCATGCGTCGTCCGTTGCGCACCGTCGGCACCGCGGCACTGATCGTGGCGACGGCCATCGCGTCGCTGCCGTTCCTCGGTACCGAGTTCATGCCGCGGCTCGACGAAGGCGCCATCCTCATCGAGACACGCAAGCTGCCGTCGGTGTCCCTCCAGGAAAGCGTGCGGCTGTCTACACAGGTAGAACAGCTTCTGCTGAAACAGTTCCCGGAAATCTCGCAGATTGTCACGAAGCTCGGACGGCCGGACCTGGCCACCGAGGCCATGGGCATCTACCAGGGCGACGTCTATGTGCAGTTGCACGAGGAGAACACGTGGGCCAGCCGCCGCACGAAGGCACAACTGATTGATGCCATGGCCGATGCCCTCGGCGTCATCCCCGGGCTCTCCTCGAACTTCACGCAACCCATGGCCATGCGGCTCGACGAGGTGGTGTCGGGCATCAAGGCCGACGTCGCGGTGAAGGTGTTCGGACCGGATGCCGCCGTGCTCGAACGTGTCGGTGCCCGCGTGCTGGACGTGATTGCGCAGGTGCCCGGCGCGGCCGATACGCAGGTGGAAGTGCTCTCGGGCGCCGCGCAGCTCGAGATCGTGCTCGACCGCGACGCCATTGCCCGCTACGGCCTCCACGTAACAGACGTCCAGGAGGTGGTGGAAGCCGCCATTGGCGGACGCGAGGCCACGGAACTGCTGGACGGCGCGCGGCGGTTCCCCGTCGTCATCCGCCTGCCCGAAGCCCAGCGACAGTCACCGGACGCCATTGCCCGCCTGATCGTGTCGGCGCCGGGCGGCGAGCGCGTGCCACTCGATCGCCTGGCCACCATCCGGCTGGCCGCGACCCCCGAAGCCATCAACCACGAAAATGCCGAGCGGCGGCTGGTCGTGCAGAGCAACGTGCGCGGGCGCGACGTCGGCAGCTTCGTCGCCGAGGCCCAGCGGCGGCTGGCGGCCGCGGTCACCATTCCCAGCGGCTACTACATCACCTGGGGCGGGCAGTTCGAAAATCAGCAGCGGGCCACCGCGCGCCTGGCGGTGGTGGTGCCGCTGTCGCTGCTCGTCATCTTCGTGCTGCTGATGATCACGTTCGGCAAGGTGCGCTGGTCGCTGCTCATCCTGCTGAACGTGCCGTTCGCGGCCGTCGGCGGCATCGCGGCGTTGTGGATCCGCGGCCTCACGCTGAATGTGTCGGCGTCGATCGGGTTCATTGCGCTGTTCGGCATTGCCGTGCTGAATGGCGTGGTGATGCTGGCGGCCATCCGGGCGCTTCGCGAAGACGACCACATGCCGGTGCACGAGGCCACGCTGGCCGGCGCGGCGGCCAGGCTGCGGCCGGTGCTGATGACGGCGCTGGTGGCGGCCATCGGCTTTGTCCCGATGGCCATCTCGCAGGGCGCCGGCGCCGAGGTGCAGCGCCCGCTGGCCACGGTGGTCATCGGCGGCATCGTCACCTCGACGCTGCTGACCTTGATCGTGCTGCCGACGCTGTACGACATGATGGAGCGGTGGGTGGAACGCCGCGAGGCGCACGCCCGCGGATAACGTCCGATGCGCCTGCTGGTGGTGGAAGACGACCCGGAGATCAGCCGGTTCCTGGTGCGGGGGCTCAGCGAAGAGCACCACATGGTGGACCTCGTGGCCGACGGTCCGTCCGCCATCGACATGGCGGCGGCCGAAGAATACGATGCCGTCGTGCTCGACCTGATGCTGCCCGGCGCGGACGGGTTCGAGGTGTGCCGCCGGATACGGGCGCGGGGCATCGACACACCCGTCATCATGGTCACGGCGCGCGACGGCGTGACCGATCGTATTGCCGGCCTCGACTGCGGCGCCGACGACTACCTGGTGAAGCCGTTCGCGTTCGAAGAGCTTTTGGCCCGCCTCCGCGCGCTGGGCCGGCGCGGACGCACGCGGCATCTCACGCACGCGCTCGAGTACGGCCCCATCTCGGTGGATCCGGTGGCCCACATCGCGACGGTTGCCGGTGCGCCCCTCACACTCACGGCCACCGAATATCGCCTGCTGGAATTCCTCGTCCGCCGTGCCGAAGCCATTGTCACGCGCGACCAGCTGGCCCAGCACGT
>CAZZGM010000029.1:9472-14874 GCA_964653955.1 uncultured Bifidobacteriaceae bacterium
GCCGACGTCTACGTCGGCTACGTACGGCGCAAGCTCCAGTCGCTGACGCCCGAGCCGCTCATCCACACGGTGCGCGGGCTCGGCTACATGCTGAAACACGAGCCACAGCCATGAGCGGGCGATGGACGTCGTTCCGTGCCCGGCTCACGCTTCGCTGGACCATCGCGGTGGGCGTGCTGCTGGGCCTGGCCAACCTCGTCATCTACGCCGGCGCGCATCTCTATCTCTATCGCTGGCTGGATCACAACGTCCGCACCGTTGCCGCCACCGAAGCCGCATCGTCGACGGACGGCCTCACCGACGTGCACCTGCACGAGGGGTTGTTCTGGCAACTGGACGATGGGGCGTTCACGGAGAAGTTCGTTCAGATTTTCAACCGCGCTGGTGAGCTGGTGCTGCAGTCCACGGCACTCGAGGGGCATCCGCCGGTGGTGTCACCCGAGGTGCTGGAAGACGCCTTTGCGGGACGGGCGCCGCTGGTGTCGGCCGAAGTCGGCGGACGTCAGGGCCGCGTGACGGTGCTCACGGCCATGCGCGACGACCGCCCGTTTGCGGTTGCCGTCGGTCTGTACGCGGACGACGTGGAAGAAGGGTTACGGCACCTGGTGTGGTTGCTGACCGGCGTGTGGCTGGCCGGCGTGGCCGTGACCGCCGGCATCGGCTATCTGCTGGCGTCGCGTGTGCTGCGCCCCGTGGCGCGTATCACCGAACGGGCCGCCTGGATTGCCCAGGGCAATTTCGGCGGCCGGCTGGATCCGCCGCAGGTGGACGACGAGGTGGGCCGCATGACGCGGCTGCTCAACTCCGTGCTCGACCGGCTCCAGGGGGCCGTCGAAGCCAACCGCCGTTTCGCGTCGGACGCGTCGCACGAGCTGCGCGCACCGCTCACGGCCATGGCCGGTGAGCTGGACGTCGCGCTCCGCTACCCGCGCTCCTCCGAGGAATATGCCGAGACCCTGCATCATGTGCGGGGACGCCTGGCGGCACTCACGCGGCTGGCCGAAGACCTGATCCTGCTCGTCCGCACGCAGGAGGGCACGCGCGAACTCGTGCGCCGCGAGGTAGACCTGGCCACGCTCGTGGACGACAGCTTCCAGCGCCTTCGTCCCGTCGCCACTGCCCGCGGCATCACACTTCGTCACGATGGACTGGCCGGCATCCACATCTATGCCGAGCCGTCGCTGATGGCGCGCGTGGTGGACAACGTGGTGGCCAATGCCGTGGCCTACAACCGTGACGGAGGTCTCGTCGACGTGACGGCCAGCGTGGAAGATCCGCCAGACGAGGACTGGGCGGCGTCCATGGTGACGCTGCGTGTACGCGATACCGGGCCCGGTATTCCCGGCGAGCAGCACGAACGGATTTTCGAGCGGTTTTACCGCGTCGATCGGTCACGCGCCCGTCACACCGGCGGCAGCGGGCTGGGACTGGCGATCTGCCGCGAGGTGATGTCGCTGCACGACGGCAGCATTCGCGTCGGGGCGAGCGGTGCCGCCGGCACCACCATTGAAATCCGCGTGCCCGGCCGGCAGACCGGCCAGACGGCGGCTCCCCACAAAACGTCACAGGTGACAGCCGCAAGTTGAGGTAAGGTCCGGGGCTGCGGTCTCGTGCCGGTGGACTGCCTCGTCGATTTCTGAAGCGCCCGTTCCACAGGACCGGGCCGAAGGACGTCGTCGAGCGCCGACGTCGGCACCTGAGCGTTCGTTGATACGCTCCGCTGGAACCTCGATGCGCGTGCTCCCCACGCTTCTCGCCCTGCTTTTCGTGTGCCTGGCGGCGCCGGCCGCCGCGCAGGATGGTCCTTCGCACTTCGAGCTGGACATCCCGGGCGGCCCGGCCACGCTCGATCGGCTCGGGCTGAGGCTCGAAGAACGTGGCACCGCGCTGGGGCTGCTGGCGCGCGGGCTGCACGGCGTCACCACCGTCACCGCCGGCGGCCTGGCACTGGCCGTGGCCGAAACCTTCGACGGGCCAACCGCTGGCGACGAAGACGCGGACCACGCGTCCGTCCTGGCGCCGTTCAGCAACCGTATGTGGCGCCGTCTGCTGGCTCTGGACGACGATGCGGACCTGTTCCGCGCGCTGGTCACCAACCGCGGCGCCTTGTTGCTGGCCGCCGGGGCACTCGATGCAGGCGCCGGCACACGTGCCTGGCTCGAACGGCGCCTGCCGCTGACCGGGCAGATCATGCGGCTCTGGCCCGGATCGTTTGCCGTGGCCGCCGAGGGCCTGGCGCTGGACGAGCAGGGGTGGCGGGTGCCTGGTGGCAGTGCGTTCGTGCCCGCCTGGACGGCGCTGGTGGGCGTGCCGCCGTCGCGCGCCGACGAATTCCTGCGACGGCTGCTCGCGAAGGACGGCGGACGGCTGGCGCGCTTCTACGCCACGCTGGCGCGGCTCGATGAACCCTGGCTCCACGCCATCACGGCACCGCTCCCCGGCGAAAACACCACGCGTGCGCTGGCCACGCTCTATGCCTTGGCGCGCGATGCCGAAGCGCCCGCCGATCCGAATCAGTATCCGTACCAGCGCGGATACGCCGACCTGCCCTCACTGCTGTTTGCCCTGGAGGACCTGTCGCCGGCGCACCTGCCGGCTGCGGCCGCGCGCTGGGCGGCCCTGCTCGACACCCGCATCGACTCGCGCGCCGCCGCGGCGGGGTTGCTCACGCAGCCGCCGGCCGCCGAACCGCTGGCGGCGCTCGTCCGCGCGCAGCTTCGTGGCGCGCCGCGCGTGCGCCGCGATCACATCGCCACCATCGCGCTGGCCCGCCAGGTATGGCGCGACGAGGCGTCCACCGACGCGCAGGTGGACGCGGTGTATGCGCTGGCGCATTACACGAGATTTCGCGGCCTGCTGCTGGCACTGGATCGTGTCGGCATCCACGACGCCACCACCTGGTCGCGCGCCGTGGAGGCGGCCCGTCAGGTGAACACCGGGCCCGCCCGCGACCGCGATGTGCGGCTGGGTCTCTATCAGGGCGCGCTGGCGCTGGTCGAACGGGTCACTCTGGTGGGCGGTCTGGGCGCGGACGATGGCACGCGGGTGGTGCGTGCGCTGGCGGATGCGGTGCTCAGTGCGTCCTCGCTGGATGCCGCCGTCAGCGGCTGGCTGCTCGATCACTTCGTGCCGGCGCTGCCGCCGCTCGTACGGCCCGACCGGCTGTCGCGCGCCACGGCCTACGAGTCGCGCATCCTTCAGGCACTGGCGGGACCAGCCGGCGGGATCGCCGAACCGTTCGACTGGGAAGGGCTGTCCTATGAGATTGACGTGGCGGGTGCCGAACACCAGCGCCTGCTGACCATTCGCACGATGCTGCCGTCGCCCGGCCTCGACGCCGCCCTGGAACGGCGCGATGGCGCCATGCTGGCCGCGGCGCTGCGGACCCTGGCCTACACGCCGGCCATGGGCGATCCAGAAGGCGCCATCACGCTCAGTCCGGACGTCGTGGAGCGCCACGACTTCGGCGGCAATCGCGCCACGCCGGGCCGCGACGTGGCGTGGACACCCGCACAGGAGCGTACCGGTACCGGTGGTCCCTGGCGGGCGGTGGGAAGCCTGCTGGGGCTGGACCTCGCGTTTTCCCGTCTGGCACTTCGCCGCCTGTCCATCGACGATATGCCGCCCGTGCCCACCATCAACCTCAACGACCAGACCACGCTCACACGAACGGTGGTGGCCCTTCAGCCGCACCTGCTGGAGGATGCGGCACGCGACGAACTGGCGGCCGCCATTCGGCGCGGACGTGCCCGCGTACGGGAGGCGTCCACCGACCCGGCCACGCTCGAACGCCTCGGCCACGCCGCCGGGTGGATCACCGCCGAGCGCAACGCCTGGCTCGATGGCCGGATGCCCGCGGGCGACGTCCTGGCGCGCTTCAGCCTGCGGCAGCTGCTGGCGCTCGGCGAACCAGCCCTCGACGCCGCCACGCTGCACCGCTGGGGCGTGCTGAGCGAAGCCGTCGACGGTCGGCTCACCACGCGGCTCGACCCGCCTCGTCCGTGGGACCGGCTGGCCGGGCGGCCCGAAACGGGCATTCTGGCCATTCAGGTGCCCGACCTCACCCTGCGTCTGGCCGAGGCCACGGCCGCTCTCGGCGTCCCCGCCCGGCTCATTCCGGCGCTGCTGCACTACGCCGCGCAGGACTACTGGCACGACGTCGATGCACGGTTTCCCGACGACTGGCCCGCCATGGTGCGCGGTGCCCGTCACCTGCCCGACACGCGGGTGGAGGACTATGTGGCGGGCCTGGCCGGCAGCGGGGTCTTGAAGAGCCGGTAACCGGGAGTAGAATCGGCCGTCACCGAAGCAGCCTATGTGGGCCAGACATCTCGTCGCGGTTGCGGTTGCGGGCGTCGTGGGGCTTGGCGTGGCCGGTCTATCCGGCGCCCAAGCGCCCGACGTGGCCGTCCGCATCGTCTCGCCCGGGGAGGATACCTACCTCTCCGGCCCGGTGCTGCTGAAAGCCGTCATCGATCCACCGCCGCGCGCGCGTGACATGAAGCGCGTGCTCTTCTACGCCGATGGCCGGCTGGTGTGCACCGTTGCCGACGCGGCCCGTGCCGAGTGTCCCTGGGACGCCGGCGCCGAAGTGAAAGAACACCTGGTGCGCGTCGTTGCCGACCTCTCGGATGGCGGGCGTGTCGTCGCCACGACCCGAACGAAGGCCCTCGAACTGGCCGAGTCCGTGTCGGTGGACGTCGTACAGGTGACGGCCGTGGTGAACGACGGCAACCGTTTCGTGAAAGGCCTGCCGAAGGACGCCTTCCGCCTGGTCGAAGACGGCGTGGCGCAGGAAATTTCGCACTTCTCCAACGAGGGCTCGCCTCTCGAGATCGTGGTGGCCGTGGATGTGAGCCAGAGCATGTCGGCCAACATGCCGCAGCTCAAGAACGCCGTCCGCAAGTTTCTCTCGGCGCTCGGTCCCGACGACCACGTCACACTGGCCGCGTTCAACGACAACCTGTTCACGCTGGCGCGCCGCGAAACCAATCCGGCCCAGCGCCTCCGCGCCGTCGATCGCCTCGCCCCCTGGGGCAGCACCGCGCTCTTCGATGTCATCGTCCGCGGAGTCCAGCTGCTGTCGAAGCAGCCCGGTCGCCGCGTGCTGGTGGTGTTTTCCGACGGCGACGACCGTTCGAGCCACGCGACCATTGCCAACGTGGAAGCCGCCATGCGCTCCACCGACTCCACGCTCTTCATGGTGGCGCTCGGCCGAGGCGCGCGCGAAGCGCAGCTGCGCTCGGGTATCCAGCGGCTGATTACGCTGAGTGGTGGACGCGGATTGTTCGTGGAACGCAGCGATGGTCTGGAAGATGCGTTTGCGGCCATTGTCGAAGAGCTGTCCAACCAGTACCTGATTGGTTATCAGTCCACCAACACACGCCGTGACGGCGCGTGGC
>CAZZGM010000030.1:0-14797 GCA_964653955.1 uncultured Bifidobacteriaceae bacterium
CCACGCCACCGCCGCCGGCACCCACTCCTCCACCAGCGCCAACGCCGCCTCCGGCGCCCGCACCAACGGCGCAGATATCGGCCTCGGTGGGTGCCAACAACGTGGCGACCATCGTGTGGCAGACGGCAAACGCGACCAGCGCCACCATCAATGGCACGTCCGTGGCGTTGTCGGGCCGGACCACCATCTCGATTTCCGCCCGCACCACGTTTACGCTGGTGGCGCGTGCTGCCAACGGGCGGACGGCGCAGTCCAGCACCACCGTATCGCCGGCACCGGTGCCTGCGCCAACGGCGCAGATTACCGCCACGCTGCAGTCGCCGACGCGGGCGACCGTGACCTGGCAAACGGCAAACGCCACCCGGGCCACGCTCAACGGTCAGTCGGTGGCGCTATCGGGATCGACGGTGGTGACCATCAGCGGTGCCACCACCTTCACGCTGACGGCGACAGCGGCCGACGGCCGGACGGCCACGGCTCGCACCAGCGTGACGCCGCCGGCACCGACGGCGCCCAACGCACCTCGGCGTCTGGCTGCCAACATCTCCGGCATCCGCGTCACGCTCACCTGGCAGGCACCTTCCGGGGGCGGCGCGCCAACGTCCTATCGCGTATACGTCGGGACGACGCCGGGCGGGACCAACGTGGCCAATGGCGTGAACGCAGGCAACGTCCTCAGCGTGGCAGCCAACCTGCCGCGCGGCCGCTACTACGCTCGCGTGCGTGCGGCCAATGCGGCGGGCATGAGCACCTTTTCGAACGAGGTGGAGTTCAGCGTCGGCCGCACCCTGCGCGTGCCAACCAACGTGAACATCCGCTGGGTGGGCACACGCGCCACCATTTCGTGGACGGCGCCCGTGGCCGACAGTGCCGAAGACATGCCGACGGCGTATCTCATGGAAGTGGGCACGGCTCCCGGCCGTACCGACGTCGGGGTGCTGAATGTCGGTAACATCTCGAGCTTTGCCACCAACGTGCCGGCCGGCACCTACTACGTGCGCGTGCGTGCGGTGAACCCGCTGGGTGAGTCCGGCCCTTCTGCGGAAATCGTGGTGAGGGCGCCGGGCGCTCCGAACGCGCCGTCTGGTCTGGTGGCCAGTGGCTCGGGCGCGCAGGTCCGTCTGTCGTGGAGAGCGCCGTCAACCGGCACGCTACCCGCGGGTTACATCATCGAGGCTGGCAGCGCTCCCGGGCGTTCCGACCTGGCCGTGCTCCGCGTGGCCGACGTCACCAGCTTCCAGACCATGGCGCCGCCGGGGACCTACTACGTGCGCGTGCGTGCCATCAACGCACAGGGTACGAGCCCCGCGTCAAACGAGGTCGTGGTCGTGAAGAGATGACACGGTCGAACTTACACAATTGAGCACTTCTTGCGTGGTTTGTAATTTCTGCTGCTGAGTACTGAGAAGCGCAGGGAGTGCCACGAGAGAACTTCAGTGAAGAACAGGCCTCTGGTGGGAAGTGGAACGGGATTCGCAAAACGCCCGGCGACTTCTTCCCACCGGATGCCTTTCCGTTTCCACGCCCATTCCGCTGCCACTCGACTGGCGTCCCCGAAGGTCGTGTGGGGACGGTCGGTGATGCGCGCCCTGGCGGCGCTGCTGCTGATTGCCGCGTGCGGCGTGCCGGCGTCCGCGCAGGTGCGCCAGGTGGTGGCGGCGTGGGACGCGAACACCGACCCGTTCACCGCGGGTTATGCCGTGTTCGTGGGACTTCAGCCGGGATCGACGGCTGCACGAATCGACACGGGCCGTCAGACGAGCGCCCGGCTCGACCTGCCCATTGGCGCGGTCTATTACGTCAGCGTGCGCGCGTATACCCAGGCAGGCCAGCTCGGACCTTCGTCCGACATCGTCGTCGATCTGGCGTCGCTGCCAGGGCCACCCACGGGGGTTCGGGCCACGGTAGCGGGAACGCTGGCAACGCTCGAGTGGGCGCCGCCACAGTCGCCCGGCGTCGTCCTGTCGTATCTGGTATCGGTGGGCACGGCCCCAGGCGCGTCCGACGTTCTTGCGGGTACGCCTGTCGGCAACAGGCTCTTCGTCAGCAGCCATGTGCCACCGGGTGTCTATTACGCGAGAGTGCAGGCGTTGGGACTGCTTGGGGGCGGTGCTCCGTCGCAGGACGTGGCGTTCCAGATCAACCAGCCGCAGCAGCCCATCAATCCCACCGGATTGGCGGTTACCTGGAACGGTACGGTGGCCACGTTTACGTGGGCCCCACCGACGTCCAGCGATCCACGAGTGTTGCCGACGGCGTACGTTCTGGAAGCAGGAAGTGCCAGCGGTCTGTCGAATCTGGCGCGGGTGAATACCGGCGCGGCGCGCAGCTTCTCGGTGGACGTACCGCCCGGCACCTTCTATGTGCGGGTGCGCGGTATCAACGCCGTGGGCGTCTCGCAGCCGTCCAACGAAGTGGTGGTCACGGGCCGTGGCGCACCCGAGCGCCCGGGCACGTTGCGCGCGTCGGGCAGCGGGAACAGCGTCACCCTCAGGTGGTCCGCGCCTTCCAGCGGCACCGCGCCGACCGGTTATATCGTCGAGGTCGGCAGCGCCGCGGGCCTCAGCAACATTGGCCGTTTCAACGTGGGCGGCACCACCTCACTGTCCACGACCGCGCCGCCGGGCACCTACTACGTGCGCGTGCGCGCCTACAACGCGCGCGGCACGAGTTTGCCCACCAACGAAGTGGTTGTCCGTCGCTGACGGGCGCTGGCGCGAGCCCAGCGGCTTGCCGCAACCCGCGGCGGTGTGCCTCGCCGTTTTTCGATGGCATCCGCCAAGGCGGCAACGGTCGAGCTGACGTCTTCGTTTATCATGCGCAACACGCCGCTCGGCACCAATGCCGGCACTCGAGTTCGTTGATACGCTCCACTCGTGGCGGCCTGCGGGCCGCGTTTGATTCCGGGAGACCGCAGCCATGAGCCATCGTCTGGCGATTCGTTCCTTTTTGCTCGTTCTTTGTCTGACCGTGGCCAGTGCAGCCGCCGCGCAAGAGCAGACCAAACCGTACGAACCCACCGTCGGCCAGGCTGGCAAGGACGTCGTGTGGGTGCCCACGCCCGAGGCGCTCGTCGAAAAAATGCTCGACCTGGCCAAGGTGACGCCGCAGGACTTCGTCATGGACCTGGGCTCCGGCGACGGCCGCACGGTCATCACTGCGGCCAAGCGTGGCGCTCGCGCGCTGGGCATCGAATACAACCCCGACATGGTCGAACTCGCGCGCCGCAATGCCGCCGAAGCGGGCGTTTCCGACCGCGCTACTTTCGAGAATGCGGACCTGTTCGAAACCGACTTCTCGAAGGCCACCGTGGTCACCATGTTCCTGCTGCCGTCCATCAACATGAAGCTGCGGCCCACGCTGCTGGACATGGCGCCCGGCACACGCGTCGTGTCCAACTCGTTCACGATGGAAGACTGGACCGCCGACGAAACGGCCAACGTCACCGAAGACTGCTCGAGCTGGTGCACGGCCCTGCTGTGGATTGTGCCGGCCAAGGTGGCAGGCACCTGGACCATGCCCCAGGGCGAGCTGAACCTGACGCAGCAGTTCCAGATGCTTCAGGGCACGCTGGGTGGCGCGGCCATCAGCGATGCGCGCATGACCGGCGACCAGATTGGCTTCATGGCCGGCGGGGTCCGGTTCACTGGCACGGTTTCGGGCAATACCATGAAGGGCACGGCCGCTGACGGGTCGTCCTGGACGGCCACCCGTAAATAGCTTCCATATGACAGTATTGACCTCTTGATGACTTTAAGCGTATGCTCGTCGTCATCGAGGGCCACAATGCTGCCAAACGCCGAACTTCTGGCACCTTCTGAACGCCTGGCGGCCGATCGACGGACATCGGCCCGTCTGGCCGGACCGCTTGATGCCTGGCGGGTGGGCGATCTGGACACGCCCGCCCGCATCTACAACATTGGTCTCGGGGGCTGCTTCGTCAATGCCATGCACGACCAGAACCCTGGCGCGCGGATGGTGCTGAAGGTGCAGTTGCCGGGCGGCCAGTGGGTGGAGTTGAAGGCCGAAACGTTGTACACGCGGCCTGACTCGGGCTTTGCTGTCAGGTTCGTCGACATGGATCCGGCAACCTACGAACGCCTCGAACGGGCGTTGCTGCAGTCGCAGGAAGCGTCCCGGCTTCCCTCCTAGATCACCACATCACCAGACTTTTTATCTGTCCGTGATTCGGATGGACTTGCCAACGCGGTCGAAAGCCGCGGCGTACACGTTCCGTTCGTTCTCCGGGTTTACCGTCAGGTAGTAGAACAGGTTTCCGTCGGCCAGGAAGGTCGTGTAGACGCCCACCTGTTCGGTGCCGCCGGTGGCCGAACGTCCGACCATGGGTGTGGCGAGAGCCGTGCGGTTGGACAGCCGCGTGGCCGTGGCCGCACCCGTAACTCTCATTTCCGGATTCGACTGCAGAAACGCCTGCACCAGCGTGTCGCTGGCCTGCCGCAGGTCGCGCGACGACGCGCGCGCCACGCCAAGTTCCACTCCGTGGGTCAGCACGGTTTGTCCGCGCAGCGTGCCGTACGCGTTGGGCGGCACGTACTTCACCGAGTTGTTGGCCGACACGGCCGTCCAGTTGGCGGGCACGCTCACCTGAAACAGCTTGCCGCCGCGCATGGTGCGGTACTGCGCCGCTGGCGCGGGCACGGGCTCGCCAATGGTACCGGATGCCTCAGCGCCGCTGGCGTCTCCCCCGCCGCCGCCGCTGCGCGCCAGCTCGGCCATGGATTTGGCTGCGGGCAGCGTCTCGAACCGGGCCTTGACTGCCGCGAAGCTGCCGTCGGCCTGGCGTGGGGCAACCTGAAGCTGCCGGGCTTCGGCGGCAATGTATTCCGAGCGGTTGCCCGGATTCGGGTGACTGCTGAGCCACTGCGGCGGGCCGCCGGCCGATTCTTTCTGGATGGTTTCGAACATCCGGCCGAGGTCGCGAGGGTCGTACCCCGCTCGCGCCATGATCTGCGCGCCGAGCAGGTCGGCCTGCTTCTCATACTCGCGGCTGTATTTCAGCAGCCAGGTGCCCAGGCCGAACTGCGATCCCTGTGAGACCACCTGTCCCCATCCGCCGCCAATGACCGCACCGGCAATGGCACCGGCAAGCGCGCCAAGCTGGAACCCCTGTGCCTTGGTTGCGTTGGCGGTTCCGTGCCGCAGCAGCACGTGGGCCAGTTCGTGGGCCATGACGCCCACCACCTCACCTTCGGCGCTGGCGGCGTCGAACATGCCGCGATTGACGAACATCGGTCCGCCAGGCAGCGCAAAAGCGTTGATGTCCTTCAGGTTGACCGGTGTGAACGAGTACTCGAACGCGGCGTGTTTGAGATTGGCTGGTGCGGCTTCCACGAGCTGCCGGCCAATACGGTCGAGGTAGTCGTCGATTTGCCGGTCGGTGATGATGGGATATTCGCGCCGAACCTCCGCCGCGGCTTCGCGCCCAATCTCGACGTCCTGTTCAGGGGTGTACTTGTTTTTGGGCGGTGTCACCCTCGTTTGCGCGCCCAGCACGGCAGCGCTCAGGATGATTACGAGCAGCGAGGCCGCAGGTCGGGAACGGTTCCACACTCGAGGCAGGCGTGTCATGGTCGGGAACTCCCTTTGGCTTGGTCCGTAGCAGGAATTGTACCCCTGCCTTGCCCGGACCGCCGGCCCGCGGCGTCTCGCATCGGTATGTGCCTTGCTGTTAGGCTGGAGAGGGACGTCCCCATGTTCCCAAGGAGTGCCATTTATGAATCGTCTGTGGACGCTTGTATGTACGCTGCTGCTCACGAGTGTCGTCGCGTTCGGCCAGTCCGCGCCCGACTTCACGACGCTCGACCGGAAGATGGAGGAGGCGCAGACCGCCTACTCCCGCGCGGAACGTTCGGCATCGTCGACGGACAAGACCACGCTCGAGCGTGAGTTCACCGAACTGCAGGACGAGCTCGCCTACCTTCGCGTGAAGAACCGGCGCGGCGAAACGATTTCCGATCGGGAGCGCCGTGAATTCTCCACGCGCATCGACACGTTCGTACAGCGGGCCAACGGCATGACCAGCAGCAGCACGGCGGCACCGCGGACGGTGGCCGTTGGTACTGAGCTGGACGTGCGGCTGCAGACGCCGCTCAACTCGGGCTCCGCGCAGGTGGAACAGCGCGTGGAGGCCACCACCATGGTGCACCTCTATCAGGGTGACGATTTGCTGGTGCCTGCGGGTTCGTTGATCATCGGGCACGTGGCGGCGGTGGACCGCGCCACGCGCGCCGATCGGAAGGGCAGCCTGAGTCTGTCGTTTACGCGCCTCACGGTGGGCAGCCGCACGTATGACGCGCGCGTGCAGGTGATGCAGGCGCTCGAAAGCGAAGGGCTGCGCGGCGAGGCCACCCGCATTGGCGCGGGGTCGGCCGTCGGCGCCATTCTTGGCGGCATCCTTGGTGGCGTACGCGGTGCCGTGGCCGGCATCCTCGTGGGCGGCGGCGGTGTGCTGGTGGCCACGGAAGGCAAGGATGTCGACCTGCCGTCGGGCACGGTGCTGCGCGTGCGATTCGATTCGGCTGTCACGCTCGACTGATACCGGCAACACACAACAGGTACCAGCCATGAAGACCCTGTTCACGCTCGTCGCGCTGGCCGCGCTCGCCGGATCCGTGGCCGCCCAGCAGGAAAAGCCTGTTCCGAAGGATTCCATGCGGCTGTCGATTCCGGGTTGCGCCAAGGGCGTGGTCTTCACCGTGATGGAGAGCCCGGAGCATGAATCGCGTTCGTCGGTGCCTCCAGGACGGCGGTTCCGCCTGGCGGGCCCGAAGGCGCTGATTTCCGAGATTCGTCAGCAGGAAGGCACGATGGTGGAAGTCACCGGCCTCGTGCGCCGTGGCCAGATGGATCAGAGCGGCATCTCGCTGGGCGGAGGTGTCCGCATGGGCCCGGCGCCATCACCACTGGGCAGCGTCGCCAACGATCCGCAGTACAACCAGATCGTGATCGACGTCGAAGGCTGGCGGCCGCTGGCTGCCGACTGTCCGAGGCGGTAAGAGCAGACGAAGGCAAAAGGCAAAAGGCAAAAGGTAAAAGGCGGAAGGCGGAAGGCGGAACCAGCGTTCAGGCCCAATCTGCGCCGATTTTTTTGCCTTTCTGCCTTTTGCCTTCTGCCTTTCTTCAGGGCGTGCCGACGGTCAGGACCGGGCACGCCGCCCGGCGCACAATCTGGTTGGTGGTCGAGCCAAACAGGCTGACGTCCACGGCATTACGACCGCGCACGCCGAGCACGATGATGTCCGCTCCGCTGGTGCGCGCCTCTTCCATCAATTCCACGTGCGGTTTGCCAAACCGCGTCCGCAGCGCCGGCGCCCGTCCACCCGAAGCCACGGTGTTGGCCACGTCCTCGAGACGGCTGCGCGCACTCGCTTCCAGATAACGCCGATATTCGTTCAGCACGGCAGCCTGTTCCGGCGGAATACCTTCGTCCGAAGGGACGGGTGGTTCGTGCCAGGGCCATTCCAGCACGTGCAGCAGCGTGAGCGTGGCATTGGCTTCGCGCGCCAGCGACGCGGCGGCCGCTGCGGCCTTGATCGACCAGTCGGAGAAGTCCACCGCGCACAACACGCGGTCGAGCCGCGTCGTTGCCGTATGCGCGCGTGGCGGTACGGTCAACACCGGACAGGCGGCCTTGCGCAGCACCTTTTCCGTGACCGAACCCAGCAGCAGGTGCTGGAACCCGCCCGTGCCGTGCGTGCCCATGACCACGAGATCGGCCGGCAGCTCGCTGATGTGATGCAGGATGGCGTGCACGGGCTGGCCCGCGGTCACGACGATGTCACACGGAATGCCGGCGGCGCTGGCCGGTGCACAGGCCTCGGCCATCCGTTCGCGCGCGACGTCGAGCTCGAACTGCGCCGGCCCCTGCATCGCGGATTCGTCGGTGGCCGTTGCCGCATAGGTCCGGTTCACGGCCGGGTAGACGTGCAGCACCGTCAGGCGTGCGGAGTACCAACCGGCCACGGCAATGGCCTGCTCGAGCGCGTGCGCCGAGATATCAGAGAAATCAATCGGGCAGAGGATCCGGGCGATCGTCATCCCCAGATGGTATCCGCCTTCGCCCGCCGTGATCGTTTCGGACCACGGCGGGCTTCGGCGAGACCCTTCGGGGCGTGCCTGCGAAGGCGAGATTACTGCTGCGGGTAGAGCAGTCCCGCGCCGGCCGGCCGTGCCAGCCAGTCCTGCGGGGCATCACCAATGGGCGCTCCCGGAGGTGCCGGTGCGGCCGGCAGCCGCGTCCAGGCATCGGCCGGGCGCTCGAGGAACCGCTTGATGTCGGCAGCCAGCAGCGTGTGGTGGGCGACGTCGGCGTCCACCTTGGAACCAGCGTCACGAATACGATCCGCCAGGCGCTGGAGCTTCAACGACGCCACGGCGCGTACCTGCGGATGCTGCGCGGCAGCGGCCAGGCCCGACAGGCGATCCACCAGCACACGTTCGGCAGTACGGCGAATCTCCGCCTCGTAGGGCGACGCGGTCGGTGCATCGAACGTGGCCTTCACGAACACGTCGATCACTTCCTCGAGGCCGGGCAGTGACGGGTCCAGCGCGTTCTGCGCCACCATCCGTGCCGCGCGCTCGGGCTGCAGCACGAAACCAATGGTGACGTCGGCGGCAATCATGCCGGGCGCGATCGGGTCGAAACCTTCGCCAGTGGTGCGCGGGAACAGTTCCCGGTGAACGCCCCAGCCCGGTGGACGCGGCGGGATGCTGTCGAGAATGGTCTTCGGAATGGTCAGTTCCGACGGCTTGATGGCTGCCGCCAGCGCTTCGAGCGCCTTGCGCTGGTTTGCCGCGCTTTCCCACTTCACGGGCGTGCGGCCGTCACCGCGCATGGCGTAGATGAAGTCCTGACCGGCCACCATGGACGCGGCCCCTTCGACCGCATAGCGGTGATACATGTAGGTCGGCACCAGCGGCTCTTCGATGGTGGCCATTGGCGCGCCAAGGCGAATGGTCTGCTCACCCATCCGGTTGAGTGCCGCGCGACGGATGGTCAGCAGGCGGGTCAGCTCGTCGGCCTGGTTCGTGCCGTTCGACCACTGCTCGGCGCGGGGGTGGATGCCCATGTCCTGGTTGGTGAAGTACCGCAGGTCCTGGTCCCACGCGTCGTCCAGGATCTTCCTGAGTGCGGCCGGGTCGTCTTCGCCGTTGAACTGGCGATAGCCGTAGTTGATGGACACCTTGTCCCACTCACCGATTTCCGCCGTATAGGCGTTGGAGAGGTCGAGAGTTCCGTCGGCGCGCAGTTCCCCGAGCGGATGCGGGTAATCCATCACCGAAATGCGGCCCTTGGTGCTGTCGTAATAGTTGTGGCCGAGGCCCAGCGTGTGGCCCACCTCGTGCGCGGAGAGCTGGCGGATGCGTGCCAGCGCCGTCTCGTACAGAACGGAGGGCCGCTCGGTACCTTCGGCGTAGGGCGACAGCAGGCCTTCGAAGATCAGGTAGTCCTGCCGATCGCGCAGCGAGCCCAGCGTGACGGTGGCCTTGATGATTTCACCGGTTCGCGGATCGGTGACCGAGCCGCCCGAGCTCCACCCGCGGGTGGAGCGGTGGACCCAGTTGATCATGTTGTAGCGGATGTCCATGGGGTCCGCGCCGTCGGGCAGCACGTCCACCTTGAAGGCGTTGCGGAAGCCCGCGGTTTCGAACGCGGCGTTCCACCACGCGGCCCCTTCGATAAGGGCCTTCTTCACGTCTTCCGGAGCACCGGAGTCCACCCAGTACTGAATGGGCGTCACCGGCTCGCTCATGGCCGCCGACGGGTCCTTCTTCACCAGCCGGTGGCGGCGGATGTAGCGGAACTGGATCGACTCCGCAATGGGCTGGCTGTAGTCGACGAACGAGAGGGCGCCGTAGCCGGCACGCGGATCGTCGAGACGCGGCTTGTAGTTGCCGTCCGGCAGCTCCACGAACGAGACATGCTCACGCAGCGTCACCGAATCGGCCGTTGGTGTGACGCTGGCCACGCTGCCCGAAAACAGTCCGCCGCCACGGCCGAAGTTGCCAGCTACGCTCGGCTCTGGAATAGGTCCGGGTCCCTGCACCGGACCACCGCCCCCGCCGCCGCCGCCCCCTGACGCTTCGTTGACGAAGGTGAGCGTCATGTCCACTTCGGTGTTCTTCGGGAAGTTGCGCGTGTTGGGCAGATAAAACGCGCTGCGCGTCCGGTCCAGCCGGTAGTTGCCGGGCCGCAGGCGGTTGCTGGCGTTGTGCACGTCACGCAGGAAAAACTCGGTGGCATCGACAACGACGCGATCGCCGGATTCGGCGGCGACGGCAAAGCCCCACAGCACCGACTTGGCAAACGAGTCTTCGACCGATTTGCGCTCGAGCACGTTCGGGCTGCTCGATCGGAACGACTGATTGCCCTGCACCAGAAGGACGCGCGGACCCACACGCTGGAACGTGACAATGCGGCCCTGACCCCCCTGGCCGCGATCGAGCCCGATGTCGTTGGACCCGAGTCCGGCCGACAGACCCGTCGAGAACAGGAACTCGGTATCGAAGCGCGGAATTTCCAGCAGCATCGTGCCGGCGCGTTCGTCCCAGTAAAGAGGGAAGTAGCCGTCGATCTTGCGGAGCCCGGTGGTCCGTTCTTCGATGGAAGGAACCGTGGCGGCCCGCGGCGGTGCTGGCTGGGCCAGCGCGGCTGTGGCGCCGATCAGAACGGCGCCAATGACAGGTAAAGCTCGTTTCAGCATGGACACTCCTCGCGCGGACATTCTACAGAAGGCGGAAGGGTAGAAAGGCAAAAGGCAAAAGGCAAAAGGCAAAAGGAGAAAGGCAAAAGGAGAAAGGTGGAAGGTCTGTGTCGGCGCCAGGCACCGCGCCCGTGCTCTCCGCTCGCCCGATGTGGGACCGGCCGGGCGGAGGACACGCGGATCCACGACCTACGGCACCGTAATCACCTCGCCGGGCAGTGCCGGCGTGTGCACCGGCAGGCGCCGCGCGCTGGTGGCCTGCTCGAAGCTGTAGCCCAGCGCCAGCAGGCGGGCTTCGCTGAATGCTCTTCCGAAGAACGAGATGCCCACCGGGAGGCGGTCGCCGGTGAAGCCGGCGGGAACGATGAGATCGGGGAAGCCGGTGAGGTTGGCGATATTGGTGGCTGACGCCGTGCCTGGCGCCGCGCCTCCACTGGCGCCGGCCACCAATGCCGGCCGGCGCGGACTCGTGGGATAGACGATGGCATCGAGCTGGTGCTGCTCGAAGAGACCCTCCACGATTACCCGCACGGCGGGAAGCACATGGTCCCGCACCGCCAGATACCGTGCATCGCCGGTCGTGCCGCTGGCGGCTTCACGCGCAAACAACGTCCAGCGCGGCGGGTTGGGCTGCGCGCCGTCTGGGCGCGTGGAGACGAACTGCCGCGACCGCGCGAGCAGGTCGGCCATGGTCTTCGGATATTTTGCGGCCGTCGTGGCCAGATACTGCTCCACCTGCACGGGGAACTCGGGCCGGCGAACGGCGTCGTAGAAGTCGCCCTTCGAGTCGAGCAGCCATTTCGGGTAGCGCACGTCCACCGTAGTGGCGCCTTCGCGCCGCATGGTTTCGAGTGCCGCTTCCATCACCCAGTCGACGTCCTCGTCCGCGCCGAAAAAGTCACGCGCCACGCCAATTCGCGCGCCCTTCAGCGCGTCGCGCGTCAAGCCCGCCGTGTAGTCGGGCAGTGAACGTCCTTCACTGGCCGACGTCGCCGGATCTGCGGAATCCACGCCGGCCATCACGCCAAGTACCGCCGCGACGTCCCAGACGTGCCGCGCCATGGGACCGGCAGTATCGAACGACAACGCCAGCGGGATGATGCCGTCGCGGCTCAGGAGACCGAGCGTGGGCTTGAGGCCGGCAATGCCGTTGGCCGTGGATGGTCCGCGCACCGAACCACCGGTGTCGGTGCCGAGTCCAATGGTGGCGTAGGTCGCGGCAATGGCCGACCCCGTGCCGCCGGAGGATCCGGCCGGCGATCGCAGCAGGTCGTGCGGGTTTTTCGTCTGACCGCCAAGCGAGCTGATGGCCCCACCAGATGCAAACTCCGACAGGTTCACCTTGGCCAATACGATGGCCCCCGCATCCCGCAGCCTCTTCACCACGAACGCATCATCCGGGGGCACCGAGCCTTCGAGGAGCACCGAGCCGCCCGTGGTGGGCATGTCGGCGGTGTCGATGTTGTCCTTGAGGACGATGGGGATGCCGTGGAGGGGGGAGCGTGGCCCGCGTGTCTTGCGTTCGGCGTCGAGCGCACGTGCGGTGTCGAGCGCGGCCGGATTGATGGTGAGCACGGCGCGCAGCAACGGCCCCTGGCGGTCGTAGGCGTCGATGCGGGCCAGCGACATCTGCACCAGCTGTTCGGAGGTGAGCGTGCCGGCCTGGAATGCTGCCTGGAGGTCGGCCACGGTGGCCTCGTCGAGGGCCACGGACCGCGCCGCGTGTGATGCCGGCAGCGCGCACGACAGCAGGAAGGCAACGAGGGCAATGCGCAGCAGTGGGGTCATGGCCGGTCACGTTAACAAAGCCGGGCGCATGAGTCGTGCAGAACGTGGCAATGGATTACATGCAGGCGGGGCATATGCCGGGAGAGAATGAGGGGCGATGCACCAACCGGATGTCGTCTACAAGATCGTGTCGCGCGAGAACTGGCGCGCTGCCGAAGCCGCGGGCTGCTTTGCCGGTACCGCCGTCGACCTGCGGGATGGGTATATCCACTTCTCGACGGCTGTGCAGGTGCCCGGGACCGCTGCCCGGCACTTTGCCGGCCAGCCGGGCCTGTTGCTGGTAGGGGTGTCGGCCGCCGCGCTCGGAAGCGCGCTGCGCTGGGAGCCGTCGCGAGGCGGCGAGCTGTTTCCGCACCTGTACGGCGAGTTGCCTCTGACAGCGGTCGTGTCGATCGAGGAGTTTGGCGTCGAGCACGGCGCTTGCTGACGCGCCTCTTTCCCTCCCTGCTGGAGCTGCTTCGTGCCCTGGTTGTTCCTGTTTGCCTACACCTGCTCGGGTCTCGCCGGTCTCGTTTATGAAGTGAGCTGGACGCGCCTGCTGACACTGCAGGCCGGCCACACGACGGCCACGACGTCCACGGTGGTGGGTGCATTTCTCGGCGGGCTGGCCGTGGGGGCGGCGTGGGGTGGCCGTGTGGCGTCGGGCCTGTCGCGCCGGGCCGCGTTGCGTCTGTATGTCGCTCTGGAACTGGGCGTGGCAGCGGTGGCGCTGCTGCTCCCGATCGTGCTGCGGATGGCCACACCGCTGCTGTCGCGCGCGTACGGCGACGGTGATGCGGGCCTGCCGTTCCTCCTGGTGCGCGTGGGAGTGTCGCTGCTGTTGATGTTCGTTCCCGCGGCGGCGCTGGGCGCGACGTTCCCCATGGCGATTCGCTGGTTTGCCGGTGCCGACCGTCAGGCGGCGCATGCGAGCAGCCTGCTGTATGCGGTGAACACGGCGGGTGCGGCTGGAGGCGCGCTGCTGGCCGGCTTCGTGCTCATTCCTTCCGTTGGCCTGTCGGGCGCCACGTGGGTAGGCATTGGTGCCAGCCTGGCGGCTGCCGCGGCGGTGGGGCTCGTCCTGTGGCAGGCGGGCGAGGAGGCGGTACCGGATGGTGTTTCCGCCAGTCCGGATTTGGCTGGAGATGCGCTGCCGGACGTGCCACGCAACGATACGCGTCGGGGACGTGCCGCGCGACGGACGGCTGCGGACACACGGCTCGATGTGGACTATCGCTGGCTGGCGGCACTGGTGCTGGGCCTGTCGGGGTTTGCGTCGCTGATGCACGAGATTGCGTGGACGCGCGTGCTGGCGCTGGTGCTTGGTCCCACGACTTATGCGTTTGCCGCCACGTTGGCGGCGGTGATTTCGGGCGTGGCGCTGGGGTCGGCAGGGGGTGTGTGGCTGACGGGGCGCGTCGGTTGACCCGCGGTCTGGCTCACGGCCATGCTGGCGCTCGGTGCGGCGTCCATTGGTGTCAGTTACGCGCTGGCCGGGCGCTGGTTTCCGTCGCTGGTCGCGCACCTGATGGCCACGGCCGATGATCCGTTTTCGCAACTGCTGCGACAGGGGCTGCTCCTCACCGCCGCGTTCATTGTCCCGACGGCTGCGTGTCTGGGCGCGGCGTTCCCGCTGGCGCTGGCGCTCACTGGCGCCGATGGTGTGCAGGCGCCGCGACGGTTTGGCGTGATTTACGCCATCAACACGGTGGGAGCGGTCAGCGGCTCTCTGGCTGCTGGTTTTGTATTCATTCCGCTGCTCGGGCTCGAGGCCACATTGCAGGTGGCCGCGGCGTGTCTGGTTGCAGCCGCGCTGCTCGTGGCGTGGCGTGGTCCGAGCCAGTTCGTTACGCGCGCGATGGCGTTGGGGGGTGCCGTCGCCGTAGCGGTTGTGGCCGTTGCCAGTCCCCCGTGGGATCGCGCGCTGCTGGCCAGCGGCCCCTACATGTATGCGCCGTTCGTGCCGGAGGACCTCGATCTCGAAACCATGCTGAAGGCCGGCACGCTGCTCTATTACCGCGAGGGCGCGTCGGCGACGGTCACGGTGAAACAGCTGACCGGTACGACCACGATGGCCGTGGACGGCAAGGTGGACGCGTCGAACCGCGGCGACATGCTGACGCAGAAGGTCATTGCGCATCTGCCGCTGCTGCTGCACGACCGCCCGGAACAGGTGGCGGTCATCGGCCTCGGCAGTGGCGTCACGGCCGGGGCCGCGCTGACACATCCGGTGTCGCAGGTGGATGTCATCGAGATTGCGCCAGAGGTGGTGGAGGCGTCGCGCTTCTTCGAGCAGGAGAATCGCA
>CAZZGM010000031.1:0-14607 GCA_964653955.1 uncultured Bifidobacteriaceae bacterium
GGGCAGCGGCTACAGGTTTGCCGATGTCTGAACGACGCTGGTATCGCAGCCTCTACTGGCGCATTGGCCTGGGGTTCATTGCCTTGCTGGCGCTGCTCATGGTGGCGCAGACGGCGTCGTTCGTGTGGATTGCGGCGGCCACCGAGGGCGGTCTTTCGCCGCGTGTGGGACAGGACTTCGCCGAGCTGGTGGCCAACGAGTTCGAGTCGGCGCTGGCGGACGAACCCGGGCTCGATCTGCCACAGTACGCGGCCTCTCGCCTGTCGGAGTTCCATCGCCCGGCGTTCGTCATGTTTCCCGACGGGCGCGTCGTCGGACCTCCGGGCGTGGACGTGCCGCCCGGTCTCGAGCGGCTGGCCGCGTTGCGCGGTCGCATGCCGCGTGGGTGGCGTGGTTTGCCGCCCGGCCGTCCACCTGGTGCCCCGTTCGACCCTCCGCCTGGTCGCCCACCTGGCCGAAACCCGCCCTGGTTGCAGGGGGCCGGGGGCGTGCCCGGCGCGGGGACGCCCGGACGCGGCGGGTCCGAACGTGCGCCGGCAGACGATGTGAGGGGAGCGGAGCAGGCCACGCCGCCGGCTGGTGCGGTTCCAGCGGACGCTCTTCCACGTCCGCGACCGTTTCCCCGCCGCCGTGCTCCAGTCAACGGTGCGCCGCCGGGGCTGTTTGCAGGCGAGGCGCCGCCAACCTTTGCCCGGCGGCCCCTGGCCGTGGCACCCGTTCGGACGCGGGACGGCAGCGTGGCGGCCACGGTGTTCGTATCACCAGTAGTCGGCTGGCAGAGGATTGCGCAGGAACTGGGCCCATGGCTGGCGGTGGGCACACTGGTCCTGCTGGCCGGTGGAACCGCTCTGGCCGCGCTGGTAGTGTTTCGTCCCGCGCGCCGGCAGTTGCACGGCCTGGAAGATGCCGCACGGCGGCTGGGCGATGGTGACTTGTCGGCGCGTGCCCCGGCCGAGGGCGGCGACGAAGTGGCGGCCGTGGCGCATGCGTTCAACCGGATGGCCGACGACCTCGTGGCGCGCCAGGTGCAGCTCACCGAGGCCGACCGCGCGCGCCGCCAGTTGCTGGCCGATGTGTCGCACGAGCTCATGACACCGCTCACCGCCATTCGCGGCTACGCCGACACACTGGCGCTGCCGCAGTTCGGGCCCGACAGCGCGCAGGGGCAGCGGTCCGTGAAGGTGATTCAGGAAGAAGTGGAACGGATCGACCGGCTCGTGAGCGATTTGCTGGACCTGGCACGATACGAAGCCTCGGGCGTGACGCTGGTCATCGAAGACGTTTCCATAGCCGAGTTGTTCGATCGTGTGGTGGCACGTCACGAGCCGGCGGCGCACGACAAGCAGGTGACCATCGACGTGCACCTGCCCGACGAAGAGATGGTGGTGCTGGCCGACGCGGGCCGCCTCGAGCAGGCGCTGCAGAACCTCACGTCCAATGCGCTGCGGCACACGCCGGGTGGCGGCCGGGTGATGGTGAGTGCCGAACAGCACGGCGGCCGGACGTGGCTGCGCGTGGCCGACACCGGTGCCGGCATTGCGCCCGAGCATCTGCCGCACGTATTCGATCGTTTCTACAAGGCCGATCCCTCACGGTCCGAAGCCGGTTCGGGCCTCGGCCTCTCCATTGTCCGGGCCATCGTCGAACGGCTTGGCGGCAGTGTGCGTGCCTCCAGCCGGCCGGGCGTGGAAACCGTGTTCGAGATCGAGTTGCCCAACGCCGGGTCGCCTGGCGTGATCGATCCGGCTCACGGCGCGTCCTGAGCAAGGCCGGTGGGTGCTGCGGCAGGCGGCCGTTGCTGCTGCCTGCGCCGAGCACGAAGAGCACCGTGGCACGGCACTCGTCCACCGCCATGGATGGATCCGCACGGAACGTGGCCTGCCAGTGCATGAGTGCATGTCCACGCGTCTACTGTCGCAGCAGATCGACCTGCCATTCCGACGGCCCTCCACACTCCAGCAGCGTGAGCGTGCCGGTGATGCGATTACCGCTGAGTGTCGTGCGCAGGGCACCGCCACCCGGAAGGCCAAAAGGCTGCCCGGGACAGGAGGTCTGGGGCTGGGCCAGCAGCGTGAGTTGCCAGATGTCCTGACCGCCGAGTCCCGACACCATGCCGCTGTAGTCGAGGGCATCGCCCCTCAGTTCGTAGGTGCCGGAAATGAGCGGCAGCATACCGGGGGCCGACATCTCGTTGACAGACAGGCGGAGCGTGGCCGTCTGTCCCGACACGGTCGCAGAGCCCTGCCACGTGCTGGCCGTCATCGTGATGTTGGAAGGCGCGGACGGCGGCAACCGTGTCGGCGACGTGGGCGTGTCGTTGCCGCACGCCGCCGCCAGGGCCGCTGCCAGCAGGACGATGGCTGCTTGTGTGTTCATGGTGTGGTGTTCTCCCGATTCACGGCAAGGGCCCACAGCCCTTGCTTCGACGCGGCAATGGCCAGGCGCCCTGTCAGCGCGGGCGCCCAGAGAAACCCCTGCAGCCAGTCGTCGGTGCGCCAATGCAGCCGACCGGTGGCGAGATCGATGGCCGTCAGGTAGCCAGCGACATACGGCACGAACGCCAGCTCGGCGTTGGCCGCCATTGTCGTCCAACTCGACCCCAGGCGTCCGCCGGCATACCGCCAGCGCTCCCGCTGCTCGTCGAGGTCGTAGGCCACCACGTAACCCGTGGTGGATCCGATGAGCAGGGTGCGACCCGCGAGGGCGAGCGGCCGGTAATCTTCCACGCCCGGCTGGATGATGGCGTCGAGCGTGCCTTCGAGCGCGGGCAGGAACCACTGCACCTCGCCGGATTCACGATCCAGTGCCCACACCCGCCCGTCGCCGCTCGATGCCATGACGAGATCACCCGATACGACGGGGCCTCCACCGAAATACATGGCGACGGAACCCGATGATGGAAACTCGAAGCGCCATCGTTCGCGCCCGTCCGCCAGGCGCACCGCCACCACGCCGCCGCGTATCGGGTTGCTGTAGTGGCGCGTGAAACCGGCTACGACCAGGTCGCCGGCAATGCGCGGTCGATATATCGACACCAGGCCGTCGCCGGCGACGAGACGTGCGGTCCAGCGCGGTGTGCCGGAGCTGGTGTCGATGGCGTAGAGGTGGCCGGAGCCAGAGCCGGCAATGGCCAGCCCGTCGTGTACGTCGCCGAGGAAGGGACCAGGTGCGTGCCCCTGCTCTGGAACGAACACCCACTGGCGCCGGCCGGTGGTGCGGTCGAACGCCGCCAGGTCGTACTCGCCGACGAGGACCTGCGTTGGCGTAACGGCGGTGACCCAGCCCGGCGTGTCGCCGTGTTCACCCGTGGGCACACGCCACACCACGCTGCCATCCGCCGCCGACACTTTCAGGAGCATGTGCTCCGGCGTCATCGCGAACACCTCGCCGTTGTCGACCGACGGTACGCCGAGGGTGGTGCCGGGAAGATGCCACACCGGCCTGGTCGTCGGGTCCCAGGGAGTGGGGGCAGGTGCCTGCTGCGAGTGCAGAGGCAGAAGGCAGAGGCAGATGGCTGCCGCGACCAGTCCGATGTGGCGTGTCATCCTATTGCCCTCCGCTCCACCAGATGGGCGTGCCCGACCCGTCGATAATCAGCAGGTAGCCGGCGTCGTTGATCTCCGCCCGCGCGCCCGGCGCCCACGCCGTGCCGGAGTTCCACACGGCCTGGCCCGCTGCGTTGTAGACCACCAGGTTGCCGTCCCCCTGCATCTCGACTGAGCCCGGACTGGTGCCGTGCGTGACCGAGTTCCAGATGGCGGATCCATTGACGCGATAGAGCACGAGGTTGCCGTCGCCCTGGTAGACGAGACGGAAGGCGCCGTTCTGCGACACGCGATCCTGATCGCGCCTGAGGCTCTGGCCTGGCAGCAGACGCCACGACTCGGTGCCCGGCGGTGGTGGTGAAGGCGGCGTTGACGGCGGCGGTGTCGGCGGAGGCGGCGTTGGGGTAGACGTTGCCCGCACTTCCACGCCGAGGTGACCGACCAGTACGTCCCTGAGCATTGGCGTGGACTCGCGTGTCTGCCGGCGGTGCGGCGGACCGTAGAAACCGATGTTCGTGCCGTTCGGAAAATATTGCGCCGGCGTGGCGACGATGCCGTCGTGTGACGTGGCGCACGAGGCGTCGTTGGTGACGACCCAGCACCAGCCGGGATCGAGTGACCGGATGAGATGTGACAACGCCTGGACGTTCTGCAGGAGCACTTGCGCGCGCGGGTTCCATGGGTAGTAGTTCCTGATGTAGGCGGCCGCGGCGTCGAGGATGACAATGGCCGTTTGCATCGAGGTGGCGACGCTGGCCTGGAGGTCGGGTGCCAGACCCACCGCAGCGCCGGCGCGCCAGTACTCGCGGGCGGCAAACACCATCCCGATACGCTTGCTTACGGCCGATGCCTCGCGCGACAGGTTCGTGCTGCTGTTCAACTGCTGGAGAAACGCGGAGTTCGGCACCATCTGGCCCAGTACGGGCGCGCCGTTGGCAAAACCCAGCGTCCACAGGATTTCCGCGGCGGTGGCGTTGGCCAGCCACGAGACGAAGTTGAGGTGACCGGCCATGAAGGGCCACATCCACGAAAATTCGTTCTCCGGCCCGCCGACCATGGCCACCACGAAGTTCAGGTAGCCCATCAACTCGTTGTTGGCACCGACGTAGTTGAGGGCGCGTGCGGCCATCAGCGCGCCTTCGTGCGGCGTGCCCATGGTGACAATGGCCTTGAGATTGCGCGACTTGCTCCACTGTCTGGCCACGAGTCCGCCGTTACTGTGCCCGATGGCAATGGTGCTGGCCGGCAGGCTGCCGAACGCCGCCTGCAACTGGTCGGCCTGGGATTCGAGCCACCACTGCCACGCCGTGTCGCGGCGATGAGGAGTGATGCGTAATTCGCTGGCGAGACGTGGCGCCGCTTCGTCCCATGCCCCGGCATCGCTGAGCAGGCCATGCACGAAGACGACGGGCACGTCCTGGGCCTGCGCCGGTGCTGGTGCCAGGGCCAGCAGTGCGAGCAGTACGAATACCGAACGCGGCCGCGGCGTCATTGTCCACCTCCGCCAACCGGCGTGAGGCTGGTGGTGATGACGTGGCGCGTGCTCTCCGGATTTGCCGGGTCGGTGGGCGACTCGTCACGCTGGACCCGCCGGTAGTAGCGGCCATCCGCGAGCACGCCGTACGAGAGCGACGAACGGTACACGAGCCGGCCCCGATGCCGCGTGTTGACCTCGAGAGGAAGGGCCGTGGACGGATCCACGAGAAGCTCCTCGGTGACCTCACCCTCGGCGCGGACGAACCGTTCGCGATCCTGCTGGCGCCCGGCCGGCGAACCGTACTGTGCCTGCAGCGCGCGCCGCCGTTCGGTGGCCGAGCGAGGCAGCGTCAGTTCGGGCGCCGGTTGCCCGCTGCCGCGAGCCGTGGTGCCTGACGTATTCTCCGGCGCGGAACGTGTGGCGCCGGTGGCGCCTGGTCCGGCCGGCACCGATCTGCCTGGTCCGGTCGACGGTGGCGCCGTTTGCGCCGGGCCGGTTTGCGCCAGTGCCGCCGGGCCGGGAACCGGGCGTCCCTGCGGATCCAGCACCTGCATGCCGTGGCGTTCGCTCATGACCACGCGATAGCCGGACGCTGGATCCTGCAACGGACCGCGGCCGGGAAACGGCGTGGTGGCCTGGAACTGGATTTCGGTGAGCACGTCGCCGGAACGTTCCCGCTGCGACAGGCGATACCGCAGCTTCGGCATTCGCTCGAGAACGGTGCCCGTACTGTCGACCACCATACGTTCGACCTCGACGTCCGCCGCAAACAACGGCGCGTCTGGTGACGATGGTGATGTTTGCCCGAGGGCGGGCAGAGGGCCGCTGCACGTCACCATCAGTAGTGCCGCGGCAATGCGGAGCAGGTGTGTCATGGCTCGTCCTTTTCGAAGGGCCCGGCTGTGACCTCCTCGCCCCGCAGATACCGAGCAGACGCAGCACGCAGTGCAAGCGTGGTGCCCGGGAGAGTGGTGCGTGCGTGTGATGAAAGTTGCCAGGGACGTGCAGCACCTGCGTACTGCCGGGACTCGCGGCGGTCCGAACGGATAACGGGACGGGTAGCGGCTTCTCCCGTCTGGCGGGACAGGGTAGTGACTACCCCGGCAGTTGCCGCGTCTGGTGGTGCAGGCCGGCGAAGATGGTCTGCAGCAGCGGTGTTTCGTCGGCGAGGACGTCGAACACGTCGCCGCGCATGAAGCGCAGTGCGGTACCGCTGGTGTTGGCGGTCACGGTGGCGTCGAGCGGCTCACCGCTCAACATCTGATAGAGCCCCACCACGTCACCGGCGCTGGCTGTCAACGGCGTGCCCTGCGAGGGCGTCACGGTCAGGGTGCCCGAGAGCACCAGCAGCATGGCCTGTTCCGGAAGTCCCGTCAGCGGCTGGGTGTCCGGTTCGAACGTGATTTCGCGTGAGGCCGACGCCAGGCGCAGCACCTGCGCGCCGCTGGCACGTACCAGCATCGGACTGGCCTGGAGCAGCAGCACACGGTCCACGGTTCGCAGGCCGGCGTTCACCTTGCGTTCGATCTCCGGCGTCAGCTGGCCGGGCAGCAGCACGGGCGTTCGCAGCACCTCGTGCGTGACGATCAGGTAACGCAGGATGCCCTCGGCCAACTCCACGTTCTCCGACAGCAGCGACAGGAACGCGCCGGTGGATATCGAAAGGCAGATGGCGGGTTCCACCGCGCGCACGGTGCGTCGCATGGGATGGGCCTCGAGCACTTCTTCGAAGCCCAGGGGGGCTGGCGCGTCGAAGGTTTTCACCTGCCCGTCGGCGTCTTCCAGCGAGACGGACCCTTCGAGAGCGAATTGCACCGTTTCCGGGACCGCACCCCGTTCGTAGATGGTGCGGCCGGCATCGTGGCGCACCTGCTGTCCCAGTTCGGCAACGCGGAACAGCTCGTCGATGGAGGTGTAGTCGAACACCGGAAGGCGCCGCAGGCGTTCGGCCAGCACCGCGGCCGGCAACGGCTCCTGCCAGAGTTGCTGCCGCCGCTCGGCGGACATGCGCGCGGCCGCCAGCGCCCACGATGCGGTTTCGAACACGTGCCGGTCGCGGGCGTCTCGGTGCCGCAGGACATGTTCGAGGTCGGCCGCCAGGGACCACATCCCACGTTCTTCGATCAAGAGGATGGCCGCGGCGGCCACCACCTGGTTGTCGTCGTGAACGAGCTGCGCGACGGTGTCCTCCAGATCACGCGGCCGCGTGCGGTGCATCACATTTCCCCGTCGCACCCGTTCGTCGGCCGGCATGTCTTCGAGCAGCAGCATTACCCGCCGTCTTACATCGCCCGACAGCATGTTGTCGAGCAGTTCGAGCGCTCCCGACCGGCGCCGCTGGTCGGGGCCGTGAATGGCGCCCTCGATGGCGGCAATGTCCGACTGCGGATGGACCAGCCCCAGCAACTGGAACACGCGATGAATGGCGCGTGTCCGGCGTTCGTCGAGTGCCCGGGCCAGCAGGGACATGGGGGCCATCCCGCCCGTGACGAACAGATTGGTATAGAGCGTCAGCGCGTCGAAGGCCCGCGTGGCTTCGGCCAGCACCTGACGTTCGATGGCCGGCGGATCGATGGTGAGTTCCGGATGATCGCGCCGCAGCCGCTCGAGCGCGGCAATGGCCTTGTAGCGGAGAAACCCGTCGGGCATATCGAGCGCGCCGAGCAGCGCCTGCACCGACGCCGCGCAGGGAATGCGCGCCAGCGTCGAGGGGACATGCCGCCGCACCCACAGGTTTTCGTCCTGGTCGGCCATGAAGTAGGCCAGCACCGGCACCACGGCTTCGCCGTATCCCACCAGCACCTTGCGCGCGGCTTCCTTCAGCCGGCGGTCGCGCATCAGCGCCACGAGCGTCGGCACATAGAGGAAGTCGTGGCTGCCCATCGCGGCGGCGCTGTCCACCGCCGCACGGGACACGAGAGGGCTGGCGTCGTACATCAGGGGCACGAGCAGCGGGCGGAAACGCGGGCGGTTCACGAGCCCCAGCGCGCGTGCCACTTGTCGACGTTGTTCCGTGGCGGCGTCGCTGGCGTCGCCGGCCAGACGCTTCAGCGTGGTTTCGGCACGCTGCAGGTCTGCCTCGTCATCGCTCGAGGCCAGGGCTGCGGCCGCCGTAATCACCAGGTTCGGATCGGCGTGTTCCAGGTACGGACGCATCACGTCCACGGCCGCTTCGCCGCGCAGCGTCGCCAGGGCACGAGCGGCGGCCAGGCGCACGGCACCGTCTTCGTCCGACAGCGCCCGCTCCACGCCGGGCAGCCAGCGGCCGGCGTCGGCCGGATTCGTGGATCGCGCCAGCCGCAGAGCACGGGTGCGGACGTCGGGAGAATCGTGCCGCAACAGCAGCGGTGTGACGAGCTGACGGCGGTCCAGTGCCTCCAGCATGTCGATGGCGTACAGCACACGCCTTGGTTCGGGATGCCCCAACTCGCCAATCAGTGTTTCCAGCGTCGACAGGTCCGCGGCGTCGATCCGCAGTTCCGAAGGTTCCACGTCCTGCTGCTCGAGGCTGCGCCGGAACGCCTGCAGGTACTCGCGCCGCGCGTTCAACGCAAACGCACCCCAGATCAGCATCATCGTCACGCTGGCATAACTGAGCTGGCGCCAGTCGAGGTCCAGACCCCAGTCCTGCACCAGCACGAGCAGCAGCAGGGCGCCCAGGCCCTTGGCCACACGATCGACGGTGACGTCGATGAACGGCTTGGCGCGGTACTTGATGTCGACGGGCAGCGGCAGGAACAGGATTTCGCGCGTGGTCTTGTCCACGGTGTAACGCAGGGCCGTGTCCATGATGCGCGCCAGACCCGCCGTCCAGAGCGCGCCATTGAACAACATCAGCAGGCCGGTCGCGCTGTCGACCACCGGCAGGATCAGCAGGGCGAAGCCAATGCCGAGGAAGCGGTGGATGCGGCTGGTCAGCAGCACCTGCACGAGGAAGCCGATGAGCGACAGGTACGCCGTGATCTGCGCGAGCAGCGCCGTCACCGCATCGACATTCTGGGCGCCGCGCGACTCGGCGGCGGCCATGTTGAGCTGCTGTTCGATGATGGCCGCGCCAATGGCCGCAAAGCCGATGACCATGGCAATGGTCTGCAGGTGGCGCGACGATCGCAGCAGGCCGATGGCCTCGGCGCCGCTGACGCCGCGTTCTTCCCCCGTGCGGCTGGCGTCGCTGCGCCCGGCGTTGGGTTCGCGCCGCACGACGATGGCCACCGTCAGCGTGCACATGGCCAGTGTGATGGCGCTGACCAGCAGCACGGCGTTCGTACCGACGCGCTCGACAATGGTGCTGGTGACCGTGGCGCCGGCAAACCCGCCGAGGCTGGAGCCGGCGCCAATGAAGCCGAAGATTCGCTTGGCCTGGCGCGGGTCGTACACATCGTTGGCCAGCGTCCAGAACTGGCTGATCAGCAGGATGCCCGTGATGAGGCCGAACAGATAGAACGCGACGGCCACCGCGCGGCTGGCCGGCAGGCCGGAAAACAACAGGTAGAACGCTGTCATCAGGCCGACAATGGCGGCCAGCGTGACGGGAATCATCCAGCGGCGGGGCACGGCGCGGATGGCACGCGTATACCCCTGCATGATCAGGCCGATGACGATGCCGGCGGCAAACTGGACCCAGGGGAGGTTGTCGGCGCCCAGTTTCTCGATGAACAGCCCGCGCGTGACGGGCTTGATCATGTTGTAGCCTGCCATCGCGAGAAACGAGTACAGGAACATCAGCAGTGCGGTTCCGGCCTCGTCGTCGCGGAGCCGTGCAAAGGGGCGGAGCAGGCGTGCGAACACGGTGGAGGTCGATCTTACTGCACGGCTTTCACGGTCACGACCGTCATCACCTGACCCCCGACGTCATGAACGTCATGACCTCTCCCCGCATGACCCCGTGCTACTCTCGCTTGCTGCGGCATGCAGGCTTGGCTCTCCCGACTCCTGGGCATGACTCCCGGCGACCTCGGCCGGGCGCTGCCGCTGTTCGCATATCTGTTCCTGACCATGGCGGGAGCCGTGGCGGGGAAGTCCGCGCGGGACGCGCTGTTTCTCGAGCGATTCCGGGCCGTCGATCTTCCGTACGCGGACATTGCCATTGCCGTCCTGGTGGGGGTGGTGGCGTCGCTCTATATCCGCGCCGGTGAACGGCTCAACCTCCGCAACCTGCAAACGGTCAGTCTGCTGGCGTTTGCGGCATCGGCCCTCGGGTTCTGGTGGTGGATTACGAGCGATGGCGGTGAGACGGCCACGTCGTTCCTGCTGATTTACATCTGGGTGGGCGTGTTGTCCGTGCTGGTGCCGGTGCAGGTGTGGACGCTGGCCGGCGTGGTCCTGACCACGCGGGAGGCCAAGCGGACGTTTGGCCTCATCGGCAGCGGGGCCATTCTCGGCTGGATTGTCGGGGGCATGGCCACGCGCGTGGCCGTGGGCGAGTACGGCACCGAGATCATGCTGCTGTTTACCGCCGCCTCGCAGGTGGCCTGCGCCGGTCTGGTGCAGGTGATCTGGAGCCAGCGTCCCGCGGCGGTGGACGAACAGCTGTCGGCAGGCCCTCGCGGCGGTGGCCGTGCGGCACTGAAGGCCATTGTCGGGTCCCGCTATCTGAAGGCCATTGCCGCCGTCATCCTGTTTTCGTCGGTGGCCACCACGGTGGAAGCGTGGCAGTTCAAGGCGATTGCCAAGGCCGCCATTCCCGATACGGATGCCCTGGCCATGTTTTTCGGAACGTTCAACATGGTGGCGGGCGTGCTGGCCCTGGGCTTCCAGTTGCTGTTCACGGGACGCATGCTGCGCGGTGCCGGTGTTGGCACCACGCTGTTCATTGTCCCCGTCGCCCTGGCGCTGACGTCGGTGGGCGTGCTGGTCACCGGGACACTCGTGGCGGCGACGCTGCTTCGCGGTAGCGATCAGGTGCTTCGTTATTCGGTGGACAAGGCTACCGTCGAGTTGCTGTATCTGCCCGTTCCTGCCCCGCAGACCTTCCTCGTGAAGTCGTTCATCGACACGGTGGTCTATCGCATGGGCGACGGCATTGGCGGCGCGCTGGTGCTGCTGTTTGCCGCGGCAGGTGGCTGGAGCGCACGCCAGATGGCCTGGGTGTGCCTGATGATGGTAGGCGCCTGGATGGTGGCCGCGGCCGTGGCCAGGCGCGAGTATGTGGTGAACCTGCGCGACAGCATCCTGCAGCACCGGCTCGATGCCGAACGGGGAACGGCACCCGTGCTCGACCGGGCGGCGTCGGAACTGCTGACGGCACGGCTGGCTGGCGATACCGCCGATGTGGTGTATGCGCTGGGCCTCTTCGAGATGAGCCGCGATCGCGCCGTGCCCGCGCCCGTTCGCGGCCTGCTCCAGCACCCGGACGCCGACGTGCGGCGTCGCGTCGTTGCGCTTTATTCACGGGCCGGTGACGTGTCGCTGAAGGAGGCGGTGCAGGAGCTGTTGCGCGACCCGGATTTGGAGGTGCGTACCGAGGCGCTGTTGTACCTGGCCGAGCATTGCCACGTGGATCCGCTGGCGAGCATCGAGTCGGTGGGCGACTTCGAGGACTTTTCGGTGCGCGCCTCGCTGGTGGCGTTTCTGGCCCGCCCCGGCCGTGCGCAAAATGCGGAGGCCGCGAAGTTCATGCTGGCCGCCATGGCGGGAGAACCCGGCGTCGCGGGCCGGCGGACGCGGCTCGAAGCCGCACGCCTGCTGGCCTTCCTGCCGGACCTGTTCGACGAAGAACTGGACGTGCTGCTGCGCGACGAAGACGCGGAAGTGGCCCGGGCTGCCATCGTCGCGGCCGGCCGTCTGGGAAAGCGGGCCTGCGCGCCGCAGATCATCGAGCGGATGCACGATCCGGCGCTCGTGCCGGCGGCCGAGGAGGCACTGGCATCGTTCGGGGATCAGGTGGTGAGCACGCTGCGCGACTATGTGGCCGGTTCCGGTCGGCCGATTGCGCTTCGCCGCGAGATTCCGGCCGTGCTCCAGGCCATTGGTACGCCGGCGGCCCAGGCCGTCCTCGTCGAAAGCGTGCTGGACGCCGATGTCGTGCTGCGGTACCGATCGATTGCCGCACTCAACAAGCTGGCGCAGCTTTACCCGGAGCGTCCGGTGGAGCGCAAGGTGGTGGAATCGGTGCTGGCCGCCGAGATTGTCGGGCACTATCGTTCGTACCAGATCATCGGGACGCTCTCGAGGACGCCGGCGGCCGCCATCGGTCCCGTGCGTCAGGGGTTTACCGAATCGATGACACGGGAGCAGGAGCGGATTTTCCGGCTGCTCAAGATGCTGTACCCCGTGCACGACCTGCACAGCGCGTATGTCGGCCTCCGATCCACGGATCCGGTCGTGCATGCCAACGCGCTGGAGTTCATCGACAACGTACTGCCGCCGGAAATCCGCGCCGTGCTGATGCCGCTCATCGACAGTGACGTGTCGCTGACGGCTCGTATTGACCGCGCCAATCAGCTGCTGGGGGGAGCGCTGGGTGGACAGGAAGAAGCGGTGACGGTGATGGCCGAGAGCGCCGACCCCTGGCTGCGAACCTGCGCGGCGCGGACGATTGGTGAACTCCGCCTGGTGCACATGACGCCGCTCCTCGAACGCTGGCTGGTGGACGGTGAACCACCACTGAGCGCCGCGGCCGCCGAGGCTCTGGAAAAACTGAACGGGGAACCGGCCGGGATCGCCCGGCCGTGAACGCGCGTATACTCCCCCGCATGCTGACACGGCGTGACTTCGTCCGGTCCACCTCGGCCGCGCTCGCGGCTCTCGGCCTCCCGCCATCGGCCTGGGCCCTGCAGGACGATGAAACGCTGGTGCCGTTCAGCGACTACACCGACGACTTCCAGATCGTGGCGCAGCCGGCCAATCCAACGGTGCAGTGTTATGACCTGCGGACGCTCACGTCCTGGACCACGCCCAACGACGACTTCTACGCCTTTCACCAGACCGTCACACCGCAGGTGGATGCGGCGACGTTCCGTCTGCGCATTGGCGGGTTCGTGGAGCGGCCGCGTGAACTGACGCTGGCCGAGATCATGGCGCGGCCCGACCGCCGCGACGAAGCCGTCACGCTGGAGTGTTCGGGGAACTCGACGCGTCCCACGCGCATGGCGGGGCTGCTGAGCAATGGTGTGTGGACCGGCGTGCCGCTGGCCGCGCTGCTGCGGGAGTGCGGATTGAAGCCCGAGGCGCGCGAAGTGGTGTTCCTGGGCGCGGACCTCGAGCGCGAGAAGAAGTTCCAGGCGGGCAACCGCGAGTTCGAAGCGCCGCACGGCCGCAGCGTGTACATCCAGGATGCGCTGCAACCCGATGCGCTGGTGGCGTTTCACCTGAACGGACAGCCACTGCCGGCCAAGAACGGGTTTCCGCTGCGTCTGATTCTGCCCGGGTGGTATGGCATGACGCAGATCAAGTGGCTGTCGCGCATCGAGGTCATCGATCGCCGCTACGAAGGACAGCACCAGGTACGCAACTACCTGAGTCTGCGGGCCGTGGAGACGCCGGAAGGACCCATCTGGCTGGATCAGTCGATCAGCCGGACGCACCTGAAGTCACTGGTGGCGCGCGTGGTGCGGCGGCGGAACGGGAACGGCTGGGACTATCGGTTGAGTGGACCGGCCTGGGGCGGTCAGGTGCCGATTGTGTCGGTCGAGGTGCAGGTGGACGGCGGCGTCTGGCAGGCCGCCACGCTCGAACCGTCGCGTGGGCAGTACGCGTGGCAGTTGTGGTCGTGTGCCGTGCCTGGACTGTCACCGGGCTCGCACACCATTGTCTCCAGGGCGATTGATGCCAATGGTGCCGTGCAACCGACCGCCGACGAGCGTCGTCAGCGCCTGGCCAGCGGGCGTGAGGACAACACGCAGTGGGTGCGTGAGATCGTCGTGCCCGCCTGACGAGCGGTCTCGCATCGTCTGTGCGTGCACCACGTGGTGGCGGGGGGCAGACGGTTCGTCGTGCGGAGCGTTGGTCGAGACGCCGAGTTCAGGCGAGACCGAGCCGCTGACGTTTGAGGAACAGACCTTTCCGCGACAGGCCGAGATGCTGGGCCGTGCGTTCGAGGTTGCCGCCGAAGCGGCCGAGCGCCTGGGCGATGAGCACGCGCTCCACGTGCTCGGTGGCGGCGGACAACGGCTGATCGGTACGGACCAGCAACGTCGACGCGCCGTTGATGGCCGGCGCCACGGTTTCGCGGCGGCTGGCGGCAATTTCCGGTGACAGGTGTTCGGGCATGACCAGCGCGCCGGGCTCGGCCAGGGCCGAGACGCGCCGCAGTTCGTTGGCCAGCTGACGGGCGTTGCCGGGCCAGTGATACAGCGTGAGAAATTCGATGGCTTCGTCCGACAGGCGGATGGGCTCGCGCTGGCCTTCTCGTCCGAACTGTTCGAGCAGCGCCTGTACCAGCAGCGGCACTTCCTCGCGCCGTTCGCGCAGCGGCGGCACGCGCAGGCGGATGACGTTGAGGCGGTAGTAGAGGTCCTCGCGGAAGCGGCCTTCGTTGACGAGCTGATCCAGGTCGGCGTTGGTGGCGGCCACCACGCGGACGTTCACGTGGACCGGCCGTGTTTCCCCCAGCGGCAGCACCTCGTTCGATTCCAGGAAGCGCAG
>CAZZGM010000032.1:0-14425 GCA_964653955.1 uncultured Bifidobacteriaceae bacterium
TACGACGTCACGCTGGACGGCCAGGCCATTCCCGCGACGCTGGTGGCGCGGTTTGGTCGCCGCGCGTCCGACGGCCCGCAGGGGACCGGCCCGCAGCAGGTGACGGCACCCATGCCCGGAAAGATTGTGCGCCTCCTGGTGGGCCCCGGCGACGAGGTGGTGCCCCGGCAGGGACTCGTGGTCATCGAGGCCATGAAGATGGAGAACGAGCTGAAGGCGTCACGTGCGGGGCGCGTGAAGGCCGTGCGGGTGACCGAGGGACAGTCGGTCGAAGCAGGTGCGTTGCTGGTGACCGTGGAGTAGCACGTGAAAAGGGTGGTCGCCGCGGTCTATCGGTATGCGCGCGCGATCGTGATCGGGCTGGCCGTCGCACTGGCCGTGGCGCTCGTGAGCGTGGCCAGCGTGGACCTCGGACCCGCCTTGAAGACCCGCGCCGAGACGGCGGGCGGCAACTGGCTCGAGCGGCGCATGCACATCGGGCGGCTGGGTGTCTCACTCGCCACCGGCCGCTTCGTGGTCGAAGACCTCGTCATCGAAGGCATGCAGCCGGGTGAAGAACCCTGGCTGACGGCGCGCCGCGTGGAAGTGTCGCTCACCTGGGGGGCGCTGCTGCGGCGCGAGGTGCTCCTCGACACCATCGAGATGACCGACTGGCGCATGGTCATCGAAAGTTTCGAAGACGGCCGCCAGACGTTTCCGCGTGTCACCGGGCCGCCGCGTGCTCCCCGCACCGGGCCATCGCCTGTCGTCACCACCCTGCAGTATGTGCGCGCGCACGGCGGAGAAGTGGTGTTCCGCGACTACGGCTCCGACTGGAGCGCCATCGCGCGCAACCTCGACGTCACCGTTTCGAAGCTGGTCGACTATCGCGGCCAGCTGCAGTTTTCGAACGGCACCATCACCATCCAGAACTACGTGCCGATGACCGCCAATCTCGAGGCGGCGTTCCACTTCGAGGGTGCCGAGGTCGTGTTCGACCAGATCAACCTGCTCACCGACGGTGCCGTGAGCGAGGTGACCGGGCGCGTGGACCTGGCCAACTGGCCCGAGCAGACCTACGCCGTCCGGTCGCGCGTGCAGCTTCCACGGATGCGCGAGCTCTTCTTCGCCAACGACACGTTCAGCCTGCACGGCGAAGGTGACTTCGTCGGCACGTTCCACCTGTTCAAGGGCGGGCGCGAACTGACGGGGCAGTTCCGCAGCCGCGAGGCCGGTCTCGACGTGTTCCGCTTCCCTGACCTCGAAGGCGCGCTGGTGTGGGTCCCCGACAGGTTCGAGGTGACCCGAGCCAGCTCGGGATTCGACGGTGGGCGCCTGCGCTTCCGTTACCTCATGGCGCCGCTCGGGAATCCCGACGAACGCACCCGGGCCCGGTTCGAGACGGAGTACGAAGCCGTCGACCTCGTGGCGCTGACGGCGCGGCTCGAGACCAGAGGCATCCGTCTGGCGGGCCGCGCGTCTGGCCGAAACCTGCTGGAGTGGCCCATGGGGTCGTTTGCCGACCGTGAAGGTGATGGCCACATGACCGTCGAGGCACCTCCGGGTGTTCTCACGCAGGGACAGCAGTTGCCGGCCACTGCGGCAGACGAGGCGCTGGGACGCGCACTCGAGCAAGGTCCGTTCAGCACGCATACACCGCTCGCCCCCGTTGGCCTTGCTGCCCGCTTGACCTATCGGTTCGATGGCGAGGCCATTCGTTTCGAGCCCAGCGAGGTCGCCACTGCCGAAACGTGGGTGACCTTCGAAGGCGCCACCGGATGGGGGGAGCGATCGAAGTTGCCGTTCCGCGTGACGAGCACCGACTGGCAGGAGAGCGATCGCCTGCTGGCGGGGCTGATGACGGCCTTCGGCGCCAGCACCGCCGCCATTCCCATCGACGGCGTTGGCCGCTTCGATGGTGTGCTGCTGGGTGCGTTCCGCAGTCCGCGCATCGAAGGGCGCTTCACCGGATCGTCCATGCGCGCGTGGGGTGTCACCTGGGGTGAGGTGGACGGCGACTTCGTCGTCGAAAACAACTACGCGCACGTCAGCCGGGCCGTCATCAGGGATGGTGTGTCGCAGATGGACGTGTCGGGGCAGTTCTCGCTCGGGTATCCGCGCCGTGATGGCGGTGAGGAACTGGATGCCCGCGTACGTGTCACCGGACGGGACGTGGAAGATTTCCTGGCGGCGTTCGACCTCGAGGACTACGACCTGCACGGGCTCGTGTCGGGCGAGTTCCACCTGTACGGCGAGTACACGCAGCCGCTCGGATTCGGGCGGCTGATTGTCCGCGATGGCGTGGCCTACGACGAGCCGTTCACGGAAGGCGAAGCGGCCCTGCGTTTCGAGGGTGTTGGTGTACGTATCGATGCGCTGACCGTCCAGAAGGGCGGCACCACCGTGACCGGTGCGGCCTACATCGGGTGGAACGGCACCTACTCGTTCAACGCCGACGCGCGCAGCATGGACGTGGAATCGCTGGCGTTGGCGAAGATGGAGTCGGGACCCGGTTTTACGGGGCTGTTCGATTTTGCCGCGAGCGGATCGGGCACGTTCGAGCTGCCGCGTTACGACGTGAAGTTTGGCGTTCGTGATCTGTTCTATGGCGACGAAGGTGTGGGCGAAGTCACCGGCCGCCTGTCGGTGCGAGACACGGTGCTGGTGTACGAACTGGAAGCCGCGTCGACACGCCTGGCGGCCTCGGGCACCGGCCGGATTGCGCTCACCGACGAAATGGACGCCGAGTTGTCGTTCCGCGTGACCGATACGTCACTCGATCCGTACGTGCGTGCGTTCCAGCCGGACCTGTCGCCGTTCACGTCGGCCGTGGCCAGCGGTGCCATTCGTGTGGTGGGCGAACTCTACAACCCGGATGCGCTGCGCGTCACCGTCGACGTCGAAGACGTGCGCCTGCGGTTCTTCGACTATCAGCTCACCAATGCCGAACCCATTCGCGCCGGCGTGGACCGCCAGATTCTGCATATCGATGCGCTCCGTCTGGTGGGCGACGATACGGAACTCGACCTTGCCGGCGAGGTGAATCTGCCCACGCAGGAGCTGGCGCTGTCGGCATCCGGCGCGGCCAACCTGGCGGTGCTGCAGGGGTTCGTACCCGACGTGCGCAGTTCGGGACGGGCCGAGGTGGCGGCGCGAATTACCGGCACGGTGGACGCACCCATCGCGTCAGGGACGGCGCTGCTGACCAACGGACGCCTCCGCCACTTCGACTTCCCGCATGCCATCGAAGCGCTGAACGGCATCCTGACGTTCGACCCGCGCGGCCTGCGCGTGGACGGTGTGACCGGACGTATTGCCGGCGGTCCCGTGCAGTTCAGCGGGCGGCTGGGCCAGTCGGGTTACGTCCTGAGCGAGTTCGACGTGGCCGCTACCGCCACGGACATGCGCCTGCGGTTTCCCGAAGGCATGCGTTCACTGGTGGATGCGGAACTCGCCCTGCGGGGGCCGGCCAGCGCACCCGTGCTGAGCGGCGAGGTGGTGGTCAAGAACGCGACCTGGACGCGTCCGTTCGATACCTCGGGAGCGCTGTTCGGGCTGGGCGGCGGTGACCGTGCGCTGCCGACGGTGGAAGGCGCCCTGGCCGAGCGTCCCGACAATCCCCTCACCTACGACATCCGCCTTGTCGCACCATCAGCGCTACGGATCGAGAACGACCAGACGCGCATCGTCGCCAGTGCCGATCTCAACCTCCGCGGCACCTACGATCGCCCCGTCGTCCTGGGGCGCGCCGACATCGAACGCGGCGAGGTCCGCTTCGAAGGCCGCCGCTATGTCGTCACGCGCGGCAATCTCGATTTCACCAACCCGGATCGGATACAGCCGTTCTTCGACATCGAGGCCGAGACGCGCGTGCGCGTGCCGCAGCAGACCTATCGCGTCATGCTGCGCATGGCCGGCACCACCGAGCGGCTGCAGCCCGAGTTCACGTCGGATCCACCGCTGCCGCCGCTCCAGATCCTGACCATGCTGTTCAGCGATGCGGCCCCGGCAGGCGACGTGGAGCTGGCCGCGCAGCAACGTCCGAACGAGCGTGAACAGCGGCTGCTCGAGGCCCGCGCGGCGCGTGCGCTGACGGGGACGCTGTCGGCGGAGGTGGGACGCGTGGTCCAGGAAACCTTCGGCGTGGACTCGTTCCAGATTACGCCGCTGCTGGTGGACCCGTATCAGCAGTCGGCGCGGCTCAACGTGAACCCGTCGGCACGCGTGACCATCGGCAAGCGGATTTCGGATCGGATTTACCTGACCTACGCCCGCAGTCTGGCCTCGTCGGCGCGGGACGAAATCATCCTGCTCGAGTTCGACCAGAGCGAGACGCTGGCCTGGGTGCTTTCCCAGAACGAGGACCGTACGTACGCGCTCGAGGTCCGGAAGAGGCACGCGTTCTGATGCGTGTGTTCGTCCTCGCGCTGCTGGGCCTGCTGGTGCTGGCCTCCGGCGCTGCAGCCAGGCAGGCCTCCTACGAGGGTCGCCTCATTGTCGACGTCCACGTGGCTACCAGCGACGGTGCTCAGGTGGACCCCGGCGTGGTGGAACTGGTGGAAACCCGCGTTGGCGAGCCGCTCTCGATGGCGCGCGTGCGCGACACCATCGATCATCTCGTCGGCCTGGGCCGCTACGACGATGTGCGGCTGCTGGCGGATGCGGGGCCGGCCGAGGGGGTCCGTCTGCGATGGGTGCTGCGGCCGGTCCGTCAGATTACCCGCATTGACGTGACCGGAGGCGCGCTGCCGGCCTCGCGCGTGCGCACGGCCATCGAGGATCGGTTCGGCACGCTGCCGCCGGTATCGCGCGTCCAGGCCATGGCGGCGACCGCCGCGGAGTTGTATCGCGATCGCGGATATCTCGCCGCGCAGGTGACGCCGGCCATGACGCCGGGACGTGCCGAGGGTGAGGTGCGGCTCACGCTCGCGGTCGTGCCGGGCCCGCGCACCACGATTGCGTCAGCACGCGTGCAGGGCACGCCCACAGAACCGGCGGGGCGTGTCATCGAAGCGCTGCAGTTGCAGACGGGGCGCCCGTACGACCGCGTGGCGCTCGAAGAGCGGATGCTGGCGTACGAGAGCCGGCTGCGATCGGCCGGTTACTACGAAGCCGTGGTCCGCGAGACCACGGAGTTTTCGGAGCAGGAGCACCGCGCCATGGTGGACGTGACCGTGGATGCCGGGCCGCGCGTGCGTGTGGTGTACACGGGCGATTCGGTGCCGGGCGGATCCCTGGAGTCGCTAGTGCTGGTGCGTGAGGAACGCGCCGTCGACGAAGATCTGCTGGAAGACGCCAGCCGCAACATTGCCGGCTACCTGCGCGAGCGCGGGTTTCGTGATGGGGCGGCGCCGTATACGCGCGAGGAACGCGGCGGTGAACTCGTCGTTACCTTTGACGTGACGCGTGGTCCGCTCCATCGAGTGGCGTCGGCATCGGTCGTTGGTAATCTCACGGTGTCGTCGCCGGAGATTGAACCGCTGCTGCGCCTGTCGCGGGGCGAGCCGTTCGTGGATGCGCGGGCGGCGGCCATTGCCGTGGCCATCGAAGAGCTCTACCGCGTGCGGGGATACGGACAGGTGCGCGTGACGCCGGAAGTGGAGGTATTGCCCGGCGAAGCGGCTGATGCCGGATCGTTCCGGCCGGTGGACGTCCGGTTCGAGGTGGTCGAGGGGCCACGGACGATGGTATCCGGCGTGGTCGTGACGGGAGCCGAGGGCGTGTCCGAGGCGGATCTGCGCGCGGGGCTGGCGCTGGTCGACGGCCGTCCGTTCTATCGCCCGCTGCTCACGGCCGATCTCGACGTGATGGAGCGGCTCTACCGGAACCAGGGGTACCTCGATGCGCGGGTGAACCCGTCGGTGGACCTCAGCCCCGACGGGCGTGAGGCGCACATTACCTGGAGCGTCATCGAAGGTGAGCAGTTGCGCGTGGATCGCGTGCTCATTACCGGCAACGAGCGGATGAGCACGGACGTGATCAGGCGGGAGCTGCGCATTGCGCCGGGTGATCCGCTGGGTGCGGATGCCATGGCCGAAAGCCAGCAGCGGCTGAGCCAACTCGGGCTGTTTCGCCGCGTCCGCATTGTCGATCTCCCGCGCACCGGTTCGTCGCGCCGCGATGTGCTGGTCACGGTGGAGGAGGCCCCCAGCACGGGCATTACCTATGGTGCCGGTCTGGAAGTCGGGCGGCGGTTGCGGCAGGGATCGGACGGCGCGCCCGCCGAGGAGCGCGTGGAGGTGGCACCCCGCGGCTTCATGGAGGTGAGCCGGCGCAATCTGTGGGGCAAGAACCGCACAATCAGTTTTTTCTCCCGCGTGTCGCTGCGGCCGCGCGATCCCGAAATCGGCAATCTCGATCCCTCCGACACTGGCGGATACGGGTTCAACGACTATCGCATCACGAGCACCTTCCGCGAGCCGCGCGCGTTTGGCACGGCCGGTGATGCGCAGGTGATTGCCTTCCTCGAACGAGCCATCCGCGCCAGCTTCAACTTCAACCGGCGCGGTGTGCGCGCCGACTACGCGCGCCGGTTCGCGAGCCGCCTGACGCTGACGGGCCGCTATACCTACGACCGCACCGAGCTTTTCGACGAGCAGATTGCCGCGGAGGACCGGCTGCTGATCGACCGGTTGTTTCCACAAGTGCGCCTCTCGACCTTCTTCGGTGCCCTGCTGCGCGACTCGCGAGACGATGTGCTGGACCCGCAGCGAGGCACGGTGCTGGGCCTCGATGGATCGGTGGCGGCGCGCGCGTACGGGTCGGAAGTGGGGTTTGCCAAGACCTTCATGCAGGGGTTCATCTACCGGCGGCTGCCCGGGCCCGGCTTCGTGGTGGCCAGCGGTGTGCGTGTCGGCCTCGCCCATGGTTTTCCACGCGAGGTGCCGCAACTCGACAGCACTGGCCGTCCCGTGATTGGCGCGGACGGTCAGGCGGTGGTCGATGTGGTGGCGGACCTGCCGGCCAGCGAACGGTTCTTTGCCGGCGGCGACACCACGGTCCGCGGGTTTGCGCTGGATCGGCTGGGGACCGCAGACACGGTGGATCAGCAGCAGGGGTTCCCGCAGGGCGGCAACGGCCTGCTGGTGCTCAACGCCGAACTGCGCGCGCCGTACTGGAAAGGACTGGGGCTGGTGGGGTTCGTGGATGCGGGCAACATCTATCGCCATGCGGCCGACATCGATCTCGGCGACCTTCGTGTCGCCACGGGTGTCGGCATCCGCTACCGTTCGCCCATCGGGCCGCTGCGCGTCGATCTCGGGTTCAAGATGAATCCGCGTCTGCTGGCCAGCGGCAGCCGCGAGCGTCGAGCCATCGTGCACATTTCGCTGGGGCAGGCATTCTGATGCGGCGCGTCGTCTCCGCTGTGACGGTGGCCATGCTGCTGGGGGTTCAGGCGTCCGCCCAGGTGATGGTGGACCGGACGCTGGCCATTGTCGGCGGACGCACCATCACGTTGTCGGATGCGCGTGGGGCGCTCGCGCTCGGGCTGGTGGAGGGGCGTCCGGCATCGACCGAGGTCGTGGAAGCGGCGGTGCTGCAGCGGCTCGTGGATCGGGAACTCATGCTGCGCGAGGCCGAGCGGTATCGTCCGCCCGAACCGGCGCCGGATCGGATTGATGCGGCGGTGGCCGCGGCGCGCACGCGGGCGGGTGGCGACGAGGCGCTGCACGCCGTGCTGCGTGAGCACGGGTTTTCCGAAGAACGCCTGCGTGCCTGGGTGCGCGACGATCTGCGGATTGCCGCCTATCTTCAGCAGCGGTTTGCGGCCGACGAGCGCCGTTCCGATCTGACGGCCGACTGGCTGGCCGACCTGCGGCGCCGTGCCGCCATCACTATCATTCAGTAGCGCGCGGGCGCATGCCCGTCATCCACACACGCCGCCGGCAGGCGGTGACAGCCGGTATTCACACACTTCTCAAATAGGCGAACACAATCTGCGCGCCGTTGGCCAGCGCGTGGCTGGTGACGCCGGCGGTAATGCTGGACCGCCGCAGGTAGAGCCCGCCCCAGAACGCTCCGAGCAGAGCCGTGACGATGACGGCATCCCAGCCCTGGACGACGTGGCCGAGGCCGAACGCGATGCTGGTGACCACGATGCCATTGGCCGAACCGCCGAGGTCGCTTCGGAAACGGTGCAGCAGGAACCCACGCTGCACCTCTTCGCGTACGCCGCCGGCAATCATGGCCACGGCCAGCAGCGCGAGCATGCGGTCCGGGGTGGTGGCCAGGGCCTCCAGCGGGTTGGTGGGCACGTTGCCGAGCGCCGGCCAGGTGGTGCGCAGCAGCCAGATGCTGACGGGAATGAACACCAGCACGGCCGGTGCGAGCAGCAGGCCGAGTCCCGTTTCCCGCACCTGCGATCGCCAGCCGAACAGCACCTGCGAGGGTGATTCCCCGCGGCGGAGGAGCAGCCAGAGGATGAGGCCCACCAGCAGGAGCATATCGGCGGCCGAGAGCAGCGTGATGAACGTGAGCGAGATGCCGCCGTCCGGTGCGAGGGGCTGGAATCCGGCCAGCCGCAGGATGCCGCTGACGGCCAGTTGTGTGGGATAGCCGGAGCAGAGCATGACTTCCGCGAGGGCCTGTCCCGAACGCCGCGACATCATCACCGGCAGCGATGGTACACTCGTTCGGTGGCCCAGGGGATGCGGCCGAGCGCCGAACGTGTATTGATTGTCGAAGACGAGGAGTCCACCCGCAGCGGGCTGGCGGAGCTCGTCCGTTCGTGGGGATATGCGGCCGACGAGGCCGCCGATGGCCAGGACGCGCTCGAGCGGATTACCGAGTTTCGTCCGACGATTATCGTGTCGGACCTCGTGATGCCGCGGATGAACGGCCTCGATCTGCTGAAGGCCATCCGCGAGGACATGGACCACGTCAAGGTCATCCTGCTCACGGCCCAGGGGACGGTGGACACGGCCGTCGAGGCGGTGAAGGCGGGGGCCGAAGACTATCTCAGCAAGCCCGTCGATCCGCAGCGCCTGCATCGGCTGCTGGATCGGCTCTCCGAACTGAACGCCCAGAAGCGCGAGAACCAGGCCCTCCGTCGTCAATTGACGGATCGCGGACGTTTCGGCCGCATCATCGGTCACAGCCCCTCGATGCGGGCCATTTACCGCGTCATCGAGCAGGCGGCCCCCACACCGGCATCCATCCTGGTTCTGGGTGAGTCGGGGACCGGTAAGGAACTGGTGGCACAGACCATCCACCAGCTCAGTCCGCGTGTCGATGCGCCGTTTGTCGGCCTCAACTGTGCGGCCATTCCCGAGACGCTGCTCGAGAGCGAAATTTTTGGTCACGAGAAGGGCGCGTTCACCGGCGCCATGGATCGCCGTGCCGGCTGCTTCGAGCTGGCGGATCGCGGCACGCTGTTTCTGGATGAGATTGCGGAAATGGCGCCGGCCACGCAGGTCAAGCTGTTGCGCGTGCTGCAGGAGCGCCGCTTCCGCCGCCTCGGCGGCCGGGTCGAGCAGGATGTCGACGTCCGCGTGATTGCCGCCACCAACGTCAACCCGGGGCAGGCGCTCAAGGAAGGGCGGCTCCGCGAAGATTTGTACTACCGTCTCAACGTGTTCTCCATCGAGCTGCCGCCGCTGCGCGACCGCAAGCAGGATCTGCCGCTGCTGATCCAGGCGTTCATCGAGGAGTTCAACGTGCGCGATCACCGCACGGTGCGGGCGCTCACCCCCGAGGCCATGCGGATGCTGAACGACTACGACTGGCCGGGTAACGTCCGCGAACTCCGCAACGTGATCGAGCGGGCCACCATTCTCGCGCGCGGCGAGTACATCGAGGCGGAACACCTGCCGCCGCTGGGCGCCATCCGTACGGCGGCCAAGCCCGTGCCTCCCGGTCTGGCGCTCGTGCCCGGCATGACCGTCGACGAAGCCGAGCAGAAGCTCATTGTCGCCACCCTCGAAGCCGCCGGCGGCAACAAGACACGCGCCGCCGAGATGCTGGGCATCAGCCTCAAGACGCTCCACAACAAGCTCAATCGCATGAAGGGCGAGGGCCATGTGGCGCAGGGCGGCTAGCCGGCACCTTGGTGCCGGCACGGCGGCCGCCGGACTGGCCGCCTTCCTCCTGTCCGCACCTGCGTCAATCGAGGGGCAGGAGCGTACTGGCGGCACCGCACCGGTGGCGGATGTCTCGGAGCGGACGATTCTCGATCTTCAGGCCGACATGACGGCCGGACGTCTCACGGCACGCCAGATTGCCGCCGCGCACCTGGCGCGCATCGAGGCCTACGACGCCGACGGGCCGGCTCTCAACGCCATGATTGCGCTCAACCCGCGTGCGCTCGACGAGGCGCGCGCCCTGGACGAGGAGCGTCAGGCACGCGGACCGCGCGGGCCGCTCCACGGCATCCCGGTGGTCATCAAGGACAACTACGAAACGGCCGACATGCCGACGACGGGCGGGTCGGTGGCGCTGGCGGGGTTTCGTACCGGCCGCGATGCCTTTCAGGTGGTTAAGCTGCGTGAGGCTGGTGCGGTGGTGCTGGGCAAGACCAATCTGCACGAGCTGGCGGCCGGCATCATCACCATCAGCTCGCTCGGCGGGCAGACGAAAAACCCGTACGACCTCACGCGAACGCCGGGTGGTTCCAGCGGCGGCACGGCCGCGGCCGTGGCTGCCGGCTTTGCCGTGGGTGGCATGGCCAGCGACACGTGCGGCTCCATTCGTATTCCTGCCGCCAACAACAACCTGTGGGGACTGCGCGGCACGGCGGGACTCTCGAGCCGCACCGGCATCATTCCGCTCTCGCACACGCAGGACATTGGCGGACCGCTGGCGCGGACGGTGACGGACCTGGCCATCCTGCTCGATGCCACGGTGGGCGAGGATCCATCGGATCCCGCCACCGCCGAAGGGCGCGCGCATCAGCCGGTACGTTTCCAGGAGGCGCTGGCGTCCGCGTCGCTGAAGGGCGTGCGTATCGGCATCCTCGAGCCGCTCTTTGGTGCGGCTCCCGAAGACGATGAAGTGTCGCGCCTCGTGCGTGAGGCGCTGAAGGCCATGGAGGCGCAGGGGGCGGTGCTCGTCGACGTGCGTGTGCCTGGACTCGAGGCGATGCTCGAAGACTCCAGCCTGATTGCGCTCGAGTTCAAGACCGACCTCATCGAGTACCTCGGGCAGTTTCCGGATGCCCCCGTCGCTTCGCTGCAGGACATCCTCGATCGCGGGGCCTATCACGCCGCGCTCGAGGCGACGTTCAAGCTGCGGAATGCGGCGGAGGTGACGCCCGATGGGTTGCGTCGCGTGCAGGCCCGGCGTGCGGCCGTCACCGCGCTGATGCGCACCGTCTTCGAAGAACACGATGTGGCGGCGCTGGCCTATCCGACGTTGAAGCGTCGTCCCGTGGTGGTGGACGAGCCGCAGCGCGGCACCAACTGCCAGTTGAGCGCCACGACCGGTTTTCCGGCGATGGCCATGCCGGCTGGATTCACGGCGGACGGTGTGCCCATTGGTTTCGAGCTGCTCGGGCCCGCATGGAGCGATGCCCGTCTGGTGGCGCTGGCCCGCGCGTATGAACAGGCGGCCACTCCCCGCCGGCCGGCACCGTCCACACCGCCGCTCGTGGATGGTGCGGCACCGGGGCCGGTGGTGCTGCGGTTGGCGGCCGTTGATGGTGTGGCACCTGCCGGTGCCCGGCTGCAGTTCCATCCGGTCAGCGGGCGTCTCGTCTACGAGCTGCCGGCCGGAACGATGGCGGCGTCACTCCATCGCGCCGCACCGGGCATCGACGGGCCGGTCATCCATCGATTGGTCAATCCGGCTGCCGTGCAGACGAGCGGCAGCGTCGTGCTGCCGCCGTATCAGCGGCCCTGGCTGCACGAAGGCCGGCTGGTGCTGTCGGTGCAGAACGTATCGGGGCGAACGGTGTTCGCGCTCGAGGTACCGGCCCGCTGACGGAGAAGACGGTGACTGGCATCCGTCTCGTCGTGCCTGTACTCGCGCGCGCCGACTCGCACCCGCCCGCGCGTTTCCGCGCCTGAGCCCGACTCATGCCCCTCTCCATCAGACAGAAGCAGGTGCTGGGCGTCACCACGATTGTCGTCATCGTCGTGGTGGGGCTGTCGGTCCTGCAGATCGGGACGCTGGTGCGCGTGTTGCTGGAGCAGGGCGCCGCACGGGCGGAGCTGGTGGCCGCGAGCGTCGTCCATCAGACGTCGGGGGCCGTGGTGTCGCGCGAGACGGCGTATCAGGACATCCGGTCGAGCAGCACGGTGTTGTCGGCGCTCGAGGCCGCGATGTATTCGCCGGAGGTGTTGTACGCGGCCATCGTGGACCGCACGCGTACCGTGGTGGCGGCCAACGATCCTGCGCAGGTGGGGCGGACGCTGCCGCGCGGCGAAAACCTGCCGCAGCTGGTGGCGGCGTCGGGCTGGGAGCAGGTGCGCGCGTTGTACGCGGAAGGACGGACGCTGGAATGGCGGCAGCCCCTGGCGCTGGGCGACGAGCCGTTTGGCGAGATCTGCATCGGGCTGTCGACCATTCTCATTCGCCAGGAACTGGATCGGTCGCTCGTGCCGGCCGGCGTGGCCGCCGGACTGGCGCTCATCATCGCTGTCAGCGTCGCCATGCTGCTGGCGCAGGTGGTGCTGCGGCCCATTCACGTGATTACCAGCGGCCTGTCGCGTCTGGGCCGCGGCGAGCTGGGCACGCCGCTCGATCTGCGCGACGAGGAGTTTCGTGACCTGGGCGACGTGTTCGACCAGGTGTCGTCGCAGCTGCAGCTGGCGGTCAAGGACGGCGCCAAGCGCGCGCAGGTGGCCGACCTGACGCGCCGCGTGGCCTCACTCGGGCGCCTGACGGCTGGCGTGGCGCATGAGGTGAAGAACCCGCTGAATGCCATGACCATTCACCTCGAGCTGCTCAAACACAAGCTGACTTCGCCCGACCCCGCGTCCGCCGTTCGGCACGCGGACGTCATTGGTTCGGAGATCCGGCGCCTGGACGATGTGGTGCAGGGGTTCCTCAAGTTCGTGCGGCCCGAGGACGTGACGCTGCGGCCGGTGAAGGTGAAGGCGCTGCTCAGCGGCGTGCTGGAGGCCATTGGTCCGGAGGCGGAGCGGGCCGGTATTGCGTGCGAACAACTGTGCCAGGATCCCAATCTCGCCATCGAAGGCGATGAGCCGCTGCTGCGTCAGGCGCTGTTCAACCTGGCGCAGAACGCCGTGCAGGCCATGCCGCGCGGCGGACGCCTGCGCGTGTCGTGTGGCGTGGGGAAGGACGATCGTGTGGAAGTGCGGGTGGAGGACAACGGCGAAGGTATTCCGCCCGAGCACCTGGCCAGGATTTTCGATCTCTACTTCACGACCAAGAAGCGCGGCAGCGGGATCGGGTTGTCGCTGGTGTTTCGCACGGTCCAGTTGCACGACGGTGACATCGAAGTGGAGTCAACGGTCGGGACGGGGACAACATTCGTGATCAAACTGCCGCAGGCGCGGTAGGATCTAGTGTGATGCGACTGCGTCCCCTGGCCGTCGTGTTCGCGCTGACCGTGGGCGGTGCGGCGTGTGCCATGCGTGCGCCGATGCCCGTGTCGACGGCGGCGCCGACACCGGAGCCGGAGCCCGACCTGCCGGTGCTGGCTCAGCCGCCGGCTCCGCCGCGGATAGTCGCGATCTACATCGAGCCCGAAGAGCTGACTCCCGTCGAGCCGCCGGCGGCGGCCGAACCGTCTTCGCCGTCACGGCCGGCCCCGCGCCCGCCGGCCGCGGCGCCCCAGCCGGAAACCCCGACGGCGCCGCCACCTCCGCTCACGCTGACGCCCGTGCCCGGCACCGAGGCCAAGACCGAGGCGTCCATCCGTTCGCTGCTCGGCCGCGTCTCGCGCGACCTGGGACGCGTCAACGCGCCGGGCCTGTCCATCGACGGGCGGACGCAGTACGAAGCCGCGCAGCGGTTCGTGGAGCAGGCCGAGGATGCGTTGAAGGTGCGCAACCTCGTCTACGCCGGCAAGCTGGCCGACAAGGCTGCCGCGATGGCGGCCGTACTGGCGCGGTAGCGGTCGCGCTTGCCGCGTCCGTTGCCGGCGTGCGAAAATAAGGCGAAACATTCGTTTTTCGCTTTAAACGACGACATTTAGCGTTCGACCTAAAAACGAAACGCAATATCTTGTGGTCGAATGCTTGACAACCGTTTGCACGGGGCGCATATTGGGCGTCGCGCGCGAGCGGGAGTTCGTGGCGGAAGACCCTCCCAGCGGTCGAGGCCGCGAACGCGATCGGGCCAGGAGTCATTGAGTACGACTGCACGAAACGACACCACGCGCGCATCAGCAATCTCATAGGTTTGTCACGACTTTCGAGGGCAGACGACTCCCAGGGGCGGGGGTGTCGCTCTCACTCGGTTTGGAGGGAGCATGCAGGACGGTGCTCGGAAGCTGACGGCGGCGCCCGCCGGTCAGCAGGCGGCGGGAACCTCGTATGGCGAG